>CAYZRH010000036.1:15480-24832 GCA_964480805.1 uncultured Desulfurococcaceae archaeon | reverse complement strand
GTATACTATAGTTAAAATACAGTATTATAGATATAGATTTGACATAATAGTTCATTACCAGATGATCCTCTAAACTAATAACTAATTACCTACAATCATATCTATTAATGGCTTTTCTCCATAGTATTCAGCTGCTGTTAGTAGTTCTACATCATTCCTACTAGCTTCAATAAATACTTCTCTTACACGTTCTCTCCATCTCCCTTCTCTAAGAAGATGGTGATCGTATATTATTAGTTCTGGTCTACAACTAATTATTGTTAAAGCGTTTTCAACCGCTCTACGTAGATTTATACGGTTAAACATGTATGGGAATAAATATGTTGGCGGGCCATCAAGCACTACTATGTCTGGCTTTAGCCTAGCTATATACTCTGCATAATCCTCTATAACAGGGCCCATTAAATCGCTTGTATAGAATATCCTTAGATTACCCCTCCTTATATATAATGGTGTAACCCATCCAGTACGATCATACTCTATACCGTGAAACCATGGATCTAGAACCTCAACTATTGTATCTCCAAACTCGTACCTCCTCCCATCACCCCACTCTATCCTTGTATCACCAAGATCTATTTCTCTAACCCACTCACTACTACTCCATAAACCAACTAGTTTCCTAAACCATCTACGCCCCTTCTCAAGTAACTCCATCCTCCTACCCATGTAGTCTCCATAGTCTCTAGTCAATGCTTTCTCAAGAAACTCAACTGGGTCATAGAACTCTGTCTCCACGGGGTCAACTAGGTATTCACTAAGCTTCTTACCTCTTAACTCTAGTAGTTGTTCAAGAAACTTCCTTGATCTACACCACTGGCTTTCATTAATGTATTTATTAGGGTTTTTAAGTACAAGGAGTTTACCATAGTATATACTCGGGTCTCCTACCTCTGGTTCACTAGGTAGGAAGTGGTGGTCGTAGTGATAATGTGTTATGAATACAGCTACTGCTTTCTCTACAAAAGAAGCTATTTTCTTAAGAGCCTTTCTCCTAAATTCTCTCTTAACAATAGATGGTAGTGGATAGCTTGGCTGCATAGCAGCAGCCCCTGGATCAACAACTATGAGTCCTCTAGATGTCTCAATAGCTATTGATGAGCTTTTAGCACCCATACTGTCAAACCATAGGAGTGTGACTCCATTCTCTTCTAGAATCCCCATAGACAACCAGCTCTCCAGTAGCATCACTTTATAAATTACTAGATACAACATCTATAATAGTAGCTCCTCTCTAAGGTATATGGGATGCTGTTGTTTAGAAAACCCGATCCTATAAAGGTTTTAGAGAGAGAAGCTAATAGACTGAATATAGCACTTGGAAAGCTTATGACGGCACATAATATTGTTGAAAGAGCTAGACGTGAGAGAGTTGATAAGTTTTTAATACAGACAGCTCTTACAGGAGTACCGCTTTCATCAAGGGATCTGGCTAACATATACATAAGCTCTGTAGTTAAGGATTTAAAGAAGACTCTAGTATCAATTAATAAACTAGATAACTATCTAAAAACACATTATCCAACCATATACTATACACATGCTAGAAACAGACTAGATGAATTAAACAATATACTATCAAGGATCTTGGAGAGGTATATAGATAATGTAGAGAGATCTATAGAACTATTAACAATAGCTATATCTAGAATAAAAGAACTTGAGACAATACTAGCTAGCCATAGATTATGGAAAACAGGGGGTTAATAAATATTTTGCTCAATACTCTATCCACTTAATTAGGAAAGAAATAAAGACTTATAATTAGAGCTTGTACATGGTGTAGCTACTGTGAAACTGTATCTAGGGTTAAGAATATTACTTAAAACGTTAGTTAAGAGAACTCTATCTAGATCTCTTACATATATGTTTACTATTATTACAGTCACTGCTATACTATCTACCATTAATATAGACATAGTCTCTTCTACATCAGCATCATATGCTCTAACTAGTACATATAATGTTCCAGATTATGAAAGAGCTTATGCATACAGTCTACTATATTGGATAGACAATGCTGCTACATACGGCTTCCACCATATGGATAATAGCTTTAGAGACCAACAAGCATATAGAAACGACATATATAATGCTGCATCAAGTAGTAGCTACAACCCTGCACACGTATTCTTTATAAGCCATGGAGACTGCTTCTACGATGGAAACCATTTAAGAACCTACATAGTTACTCAAGATGGACAACACGTACATGATAACGACATATACGGGTATACTAGAAGTAGACATGTAAGAATAGCTTTTCTATACCCATGCTATCATGAGAGAACTATAGGTCAGACTTATCAGAAATATACCTGCTTCCTATGGTGGTGCTGGTGTACAACTATACATTCTGGACAACCACATGCTTGGCTGCATACAACACAGTTATCAGCTGATAGATACAGGGATCCCGATGGAGGAGGATACGTGTTTATTAAATGGTATGGCCCAGCACCATTCCTATCCTATGACATAAATGGAGATACTGATGTAGGTTATAGGTTTGTAGGAAACTTTTATACAAAACTCTATGGGTACTATACTTCAGCTACTCACGATGTTATAGAAGCTCTAGACTATGGATCGAGTAGAGCTACTGGTGATATTTTTGAAGACTCCTATCTCTATAATGGTTTTTCACTTAATGGTGAATGGACTTATGTAGTTGTATATGGTGATGGAAGCTATGGGGATTGGTAGAATGGTCTTCTTTAAAAAACTATTTGTAACTATATTATTGTTCTCAACTATTCTACTAAGTACTATAGCAGTATCAGCTACACCAGTGTTAATGGAGTGGAGTAATAGCGATAGTTTGAAGTTAATGGAGAACCTACATAGTGTCTTTGGATTAAATACATCATTATATACCATATCCTCTATAGATATAGAGTACTGGGATCAGGTTAAAGACTCTGGAATGTATACTATAGAATTAAAACGATACAACAACATAACTTTAGATGTCAGAGTAATTGTTGATGAAAACAAGTATATGAGGTCTATTAAAATAGCTGGATATGTTATAGAGTCTGATATAGATCCAAGTTATAAGTATAGTATAGCATTATTGAAGAAAAATGAAGACTATGAATTAAGTGTAGATGCTTTAAATACAATAGTAGATTTAGGTAAGAGAGTTGCTAAAGAAGTAGAGCATTCTTCAGTAGAGCTAGATAGACTAACAGAACTAAATACTAGAATTGATAAGAGTATTACTCTAAAGCATATGGGTGGCAGTAAGTATATAAGTTACACTAGGTTATCTAACAATATAGTGTTGTATATTAACTTAGATTATAGAGAAGATCATGTATCAATACATGTAGAGTTTATTAAAGACATTAAACTAGTTTACAATACATCATATCAACATCGCTTACTTAGTCTGAATATTAAAAGAATTGATAACAACAAGTTTATCCTATACTCTATATCGTATGAGCCATATAATATAGTTATTAATAATATTGAGAAGATGGATAATCCATTAAAGTATAAGGGTCTTGTTATAGACTCAACATCTAAATGGCTTAAGGAACGTGGGTATTCATGTGATATTGAAGAACTAGAGTTTATTGGTGCTTATAAGTATAGTGATGTAGTTATTAATAAAACACATAAGCTGGTGAATATAGAGTATTTTTATAGAGTTGTTGATAAGTGTGGGCATGAAATCCAGGTATCACTAGATCCTGCTGTAAATAGTGTAGTTGATATAGAATCTACTGGAGTATATTCTGATACACAGACTAGTACTCCTAGTGGTATTGGGGGAATTGAAACGCTATTGATAGTTGTAGTCGTTATAGCTGTTGTATTATTGTGTACTGTTATATATTTAAAGAAACATTAAGCATAGATATAATATTAATACTTTTTAATTAACTTAATATCTTAGCTTATTAGACATTATAGATACTCTTTCTTGTTATAGCTTGTTCTTTATAGAAAGGTATTTAAGAGTGGTTGGTATGAGCTAGCATTATCATAGTAGAGGATGTGTTGATGTGGAGTAGTGTAAGTGTATGTTTGAAGTAGTACCTGCTATAGGCTCTGGTATAGCACGTGGTATGTTTAGAGAAGTTGTACGTAGACCACGTTCTGCTGAGATAATATTTACTCTTGAAAGCCTTTTTGCAGGCTTCTATGTTGTTATTACACGTGGTGTTACACCTATATTTCTTGTAGTCCATGGATATAGTCTTCAAGACTTGTTGTTACTAAGTACTATTGCTGGCTTACTAGCACTACTTATAGGGCTTATAATGTATAGGTATAGTTCACGTATTGTCTCTAAGAAGAGGCTATTAGTAGCACATGTTGTTGAGAGGATAGCGTGGTTTCTCATACCATTTGGTGTAGGTAGTCGTGGTTTAATAGCTATACTCTATGGTTTTGCACTAGCATCTACACTACCGACAAGTGTCTATATACAAGCTGCTATGCTTACACTATTTGATGAGAATACCTATCGTAGAGTTGTTGTATGGCGTGGTGTTTCTGGAGGTATATCAAGTATTGCTGGTCAAGTTACAATGGTTTTAATACTAGCGTTTCTAAAAACGCCAACTAAATACCTTATACTATACCAGATAGCTTTCTTTATAGGAATACTGTCGAGTATTATAGTATCACTAACACCTTTTAAGATAAAAACAGTCCATATGACACTTAAAACTAGTGAAGAAGTTGAAGTAAAGGCTGCTAACATCTACCTACTCCTAGTCATACTACTAGCTTCATCAACACTACTCAGTATTTCATGGATACCACGTGTTATAAACGATCTTGGTGCTCCAGACTATCTAGCTGCAATGATAGGTTTTATACAGACCCTGACAAGTATTTTCTCAAGTCTATTCTGGGCATCAAGGAGTGTTAGAAGCTATCGCTATGCTATTATACTGCTTAGTCTATCACCTATAATAGTCTATTTAACACCTATACCACTACTGCATTTAGGAGTAGCTGTTATCTATAGCTTCTCATTTATTGGTACTAGTCTTTATTCAGCTATAGCTTATGCTGGACTTGTTAAACGTCTTGGTGTATTCCGTGCTGGCACACTACTTTCTAGTGCATCCTCTATGGCTACTGTTTTAGCAGGTTCTATCGGCTATCTTGTAGCTTCGTCTCCAATAACAGTTTTTATAGTTTCTAGTATTCTAGGTTTTATAGGATTGTCTATAGCATTAGTCTCTATACCAGAACTAGCTATTGTTAAACCAGCTTATACTAGATTCTACTCACGTGTAATATATCATACAAGTATTGCTGGATACACTTTTACACTATACTCTCTAACAGAGTCTGCAAAGCTTACACTAAAGCTTACAGCTCTAGTATTCTCACTACTAGTCCTATACCTAATCTACCGTACACTATACTATATAATGTTACTTAGTGGAGGATAGGCTATGGCTATAAACCAGACAGTTAATGAAACAGGTATAGACTTGCTATGGAAGGCTTTTGAACTAGCTGTTAAAGACTTGATCAGGTTGTTTCCAAGCATACTTGTAGCACTAGCTATTATAGCAATATATGTTCTTGTAGCAATAATATTGACTAAACTAATAAGGACTATACTAACAGTTCTACATATAGACGAGCTTGTAAGACCTATTTTTAAGAAAGCATTTAGCCTTATAAACCTTATCATAGTATTATTGAATATAGGTATAGCACTATTAGCAGTATACACTATTGTATCAATACTATTCCCAACAAGTATAGAGATAGTAACGACATCACTAGGCTATATAGCCAGAATAGCTAGTGTAATATTCTTAATAACATTCACATTCATAATGCTTGATGCTGTTATAGAGAGAATACGTATGGAAGCTAAAATGAGGGGGTTCATGTTCTTAATGATATTCTTTATAACACTAGTATTAATAATAGATGTAACAGCACTATCAGAACAAGTAAAGTCAGCACTATCACTAGGTATTAGCATTGGACTAGGACTAGCTATAGGAGTATTTGCAACATGGTATTTCTTCCATGAAACACTTGAAAAACGTAGACAGAGATAACACATAGCAGATGGTGGGAGATGATTGGATAACCCCTATAGAGATAGAACACACATACTATTATCTATAATAGTGTTTACAAGCATAATGATAAGGCTCTTACCAACAATTGTTTCTAAACAACCATTCTCAACAGATTCTTGGCCCATACTACACGACATAGATTCTTTAATAGAGAATACTCCAGTTAGTCTTAGTAACAACAAACTCTTTGATGGATACAACAACTACTGGCCTGGACTAATAATCACTGGATCAACCGTATCGTTAACAACTGGCATAACACCAGCTGACCTACTGAGATACCTAGTTCCATTCATTAATGGCTTAACATGTATTGAAGTATACATTATTGTACGTAGGTTAAGTGGAGTATACTATGGTTTGATAGCTAGTGCATCAATAGCTCTTCTTCCATCAATAGCTTTGTTTGGATCAGGTGTTACTAAAGAGGGGTTTGCATGGTTTCTACTACTTATGCTATTTATGCTTCTTCTCCAAAAACACTCTCTAAACAACTTCTTATCTATAACACTTGTTTCAACAACTCTTATTCTATCACACCACTTAATAACATACTTTACAATATCTATACTAATCCTATACATAGTCATATATGGTAGACAAGGCTATTCTCATAAAAGTCTCCTATTAAACACTATATGTATGACTGTAGCATTAGCAATAGGATCCCTTATACACTATTTCTTACTAGCAAAGAACTCTATAGTGTATAAAACACTAACAGTTAACACCTACTATATTATATACTCCCTAATACCTTTCACTATTATCTCAATAGCTATACTAAAAACTAGATCTACCATGTTATTTAGAAAACCATTGAAGAAACCGTACTATATTATAGCTTGTTTAGCAGTAGTAGCTATAGTTATCCTGTACTCCTTTAACAACATATTATCTACTATATACACTAGTGACATAGTATACTATGCTATACCACCAGCTATACTGTTAATATTCCTCGTTACCAGTAAGAAGAACTCTTACAGACAACATTGTTTATGTAAACTAGCTATTATATGGATACTAGTTAATACTATTATACTACTCTATGTTATAGCAACAGGCTTATACATATCTATCATTCATAGATTCTTAAACATGCTCCTAATAGGGCTTATAATTAGTATGTCATGCATACAATATAATACATATGGTAAGGTACTGTTACCTCTATACCTTGTTTCTCTACTAATAACACCATGTATAGTGTATAGAGTTGTTACACAAGATGATAGTGTTAGTTATTACTGGTTTTATAGAGAATCTGAAGTATCTAGTATTGAGTACATTGTCTCCAAGACCTCCAATGAAGACTTGTTGTTATCTGGAGATGCTAAAACATGTTTTCTACTAAGATACTATGGTTCTAGAACAACGTATTCCCCAATATACCAGTTTAACAAATGGGGTATGACTAGGTATGGTAGGTTCTTATTCATCATATATAGTGAAGTCTATAGTAAAGGGTTTGCACTAAACTCTAGAGTATTATATATCCCACATATAAGGGAGTCTCTAAGTCTATATGATCTAGTGTACAATAATGGTGTTGTAGAAGCCTATTACCTCTATAGCTAATAAACAATATAGTTTTTATACATAATAAGCTATTATATAGAATGACTGTGTGGATGATAGTGGTTTAGTATTTGGTGAAGTATTTGGAGAAGATGGGGAGTAGAGGCTATATAGATGATGTAACAATTATTATTCCAACACTTAATGAGGAAAAAGCTATTGGAAAGGTTATTGGAGAGATCCTTGCAGAAGGTTTTAAGAAGAAACAGATCATTGTTATTGATGGACATAGTACTGATAAGACTAGAGAAATTGCTGAATCAATGGGTGTTAAAGTTATACTACAGGATGGTAAGGGTAAAGCCAATGCTGTCTATACTGGTTTAAAGCATGCACGTACAAAGTACGTTGTAGTTATTGATGGAGACTATACTTATCCAGCTAAATACATTCCATTGCTTATTGAGAAAGCTGTTAAAGAAGACTATGATGAAGTTATTGGAGCACGTGTTTATGGTAGAGAGAATATACCCTTGATTAATAGAGTTGGAAATTATTTTCTAACAAAAATGTTTAACTTAATGTTTAACACTAGTTTAAGAGATGTACTGTCTGGACTATACCTCGTTAAGAAGGAGTCTCTATCTAATGCTCTCTTTGAGATGCGGGGTTTTAGTGTTGAATCTGAAATAGCTACCCATATAGTGACTAGTGGTGGACGTATTGGTGAGGTACCTATCGAGTATCGTAGTAGAATTGGTAAGAAGAAGCTTAAGATACTACATGGATTCCATATAGCACTTGATATTATAAGGCTTACATGGAGGTATAACCCAGCTATATTCATCCTATTACTAGCACTAGCACTACTAATACCGGGTGCTATACTTGGAATCTATACTGGATACCACTACTTCTTTACAGGTGTTAAGTATTATGTTAAAGGACTTATAGCTATGATACTACTAGCTACCGGCTTCAACCTACTCATACTATCAATAATAGCTATATATCTTAAGAGGATGGAGTTAAGGCTTACACGCCAGTTAAGGAGAGAAAGAGAGGCTTAGAGACTCTATTAGTGGTGTAATAATGGGCTCTAACACTAGTTTATCAAAGCTGCTTAGGAGTAGTTTCTGGCTCTACATACTAACTATTATAAATAACTTCTTTGGATACATATACTGGTTTATACTATCAAGTATAGGTGGTTCAAGCCTTCTCGGTTTAACTAGCTCTGTTATAGGATTTGCTTCTATAATTAATGGATTCCTATCTCTAGGGCTTCCAACAAGTATTAAGAAGTTTCTTGGTAGAGAGTACAGTAGTGGATCAATAGTTCTAGCTAGACAGTATTTCTGGTCTACAACACTACTCTCTATAACACTCCATTCAACAGTATCACTAACGCTATACATACTTGGAACACTAGGGTTTAGTATAAGTGTTTTTACACCTGAAATGCTGCGTGCGTCGTCAATAATTACTGTTCTTGGATTCACACTACTACTAAGATCATATACAGCATCTATTCTTAAAACAGAGCTTGCTTTTATAGCAACACTAATAGGTAATATATTAAAGTTGCTTATTGGAGTAACACTTGTACTCTATGGATATGGGTGGTTTGGTGCTGTAATAGGATATGTTGCTGTACCGTTAACAGTGACTACTATTATAGGATGCCATGCAGTAAGAACACTTGGTTTTACTATAAGGATTAAATGGAGTCTACTACGTGAGGTATTGATAGCTGG
>CAYZRH010000036.1:0-15380 GCA_964480805.1 uncultured Desulfurococcaceae archaeon | reverse complement strand
TAGCGGGTATGGTTGATGGTAGGAAGAGGTATAGCTATATAGTTTTAAGAACTAGTCTAGTAATCTCTGTACCAGTATCATTCTATATTATAGCTTATCCACAGCTCTTCCTTAGACTACTTGGTAGCGAGTATGTAGCTGCATCAAATATACTTGTCATACTACTGTTATCAACAATACCAGCAGCTGTAACATATTGTCTATCAAGTCTACTACTAGTCTATGGAGACTATCTAGAAGTATTCCTTATAGGTTTAACACAAAACATTCCACGCCTAATAATGTATCTAGTTCTAACACCAATACTAGGAGGGCTTGGTTCAGGTATAGCTTTTACAACAGGTGCTTATACAGGATTCATATACTCAATAATTGTATCTAGAAGGATAGGTTATAGAATAGACTATAGAGACTTATTGTTAATAGCTAGTATACCAGCTGTACTACTAGTCACACCATCTATATTGAATATACCGTGGTTTCTTGGAATACTCCTACTCCCTATAACGTATATAGTCTATATAAGAGCTAGGCTGTTGAGTAGAACAGAGTTAAAAGAGATTATGCTAGCATTTCTTACACAAAGACAAGTAGAAACTATATACTCTAAACTAAAACCATTTATAGACATAGTAGTCCCTAAATAGGATCCCGATACCATGGTGTCTAACTGTAATGGGGTATAATATACTAGTAATACCTCCAAACGATCTGTTGAGACACCCTATACCTAATAGACTATACCATATACTAAGTATTCTATCAAAAAGACACCACATATACCTGCTATCTTATCCAAAGCATCCATTATCTAGCAAGACTATTTTAAGGAGTATGGATTGTATTGAAATAATTTATAAAGCATTTTCCGCAAAAGACCTAGGACTCTACTATATAGTTAATGCAGCTAATATAGAATCAGCTATATCAGATACTATGAATAGAGTTAATATAGACCTTATTATACATGCTAACATTATCCCAAGTTATATAGCTTTAAGACATTCTTTAAAGAATAAAATACCGTCAATATATGATTTCATGGACTATTATGTAGAGTCGGCTAAAGCGTATTATACAAACACTTTATCTAGAATACTCTGCTCCACTATTGTAAATAATATTGTATCAAAAAACGTTAGATATAGCAGTCATATTGTTACAGTATCGTATACTCTCTACCATATACTAAGGAGAGTGTTTAAGTATAATAGAGACGTATCTATTATACCAAATGGAGTTAATGACACCTTGTTTAAGGCTATTAATAAGAGTAGAGCTAGAGAATACCTAGGCGTAGACCCTGATCTAAAAATTCTATTATACTATGGATCCATTGATGTATGGGTTGACTTTAAACCATTATTTCTAGCTATTAGAGAACTTAGAGATAGGAGTGTAAGATTATGGATTATAGGTTTTCCACATAATATTAGCTACTTCTTTTACTTAAAAAGGCTTATAGAGCTATATAGATTAGATAATTTTATTAGATTTATTAAAGCGGTCGATCAGGAGTGTCTTGTGTACTATATTAGTGCTTCAGATGTTGTTGTAGCACCATATAGTAGGATTTTGAAGAACTATGGAGTACCTCTTAAAATTGTTGAATCACTAGCTTGTGGTAAACCAGTTGTTACAACAGATATTAGAGAGTTTATGCTCTGGTTTAGAGATTACCCAGTATATTATTATAGAGATTATAGAGATCTCGCTAGTATTCTAAATAAACTCCTCTTCAAAGAATACCCATCAAACAGTGTGTTAAATAGAACATCAATTGCTGTTAAGAAGAGGTTTTCTTGGAAGAGACATGCTAAACAGTATGAAGCTATTATTAATAAGTTAGTAGAGAATATTTAGGTGATTTACATGAATGATAGAGTTGTAATAGTCTACTCATACTATGGCTCTCCATGGAGTATGTCATGTGGTGATGATGTAAGAATACATTTAATAACTAAATCGTTATCCATGTCTAGAGGTTTAGGAGTAGTCTTAGCTATAAACTTGTCTCAATACATAGACAAACCAGTCCTAGATATAAGAGATGGTGTGTTATACCTTAGTATTCCAAGAAAACTATATAGGCTTCTTAAAAAAGTTTTTAAATGGAGATATAACTACGATCTAAATCCATTAATAAAGCTTACACATTATATAGATGAACTAGCTAGCTGTATCTATATTAGCTCCATAACTAGGCATAGAGGATCCTGTGCAGTCTACATATTTGGTTCTATGACACTAGCTTCTCTATTTACAAGATTTTATAGAGTTAAAGACGAGATCATATATGACCCTCTATCTAATTATGCTCAGACACTATACCTTAGGTCTAGGGATAGTTTTTTATTAAAGATAGTTTATGGACTGTATCTTATCCTACACAGACTCCAGTTAAGGTGTTCTAACAAGGTAGTTTATCCATCAACACATGACCTATATAATGCTAAGAGGATGTTTAAGGTGGAGAACACGTTTGTTATAGAAAACCCTGTACCAATATGCTATAATAGTGAAGAGGAATACTTGGTTCTTAGAAGCACTCGTAGAGATCATGGTAAACCATACTTCCTATTACTAGCTGGTTCTCGTGGTAGAGTTAATGAAGAGGTTGTTAGAAATGTTATAGAAGTTTTTAATAGACTTAAACATGGTAATTTTAAGCTATACATTACTGGTCCATGGACTGATATGAAGCCTCTTGTTAAAAACCCGGGTATAGTTGTTAAAGGTGTTGTTAGTTTATCTGAGTTGAAGAGACTTGTAGCTATATCTGATTATGGTCTTTCACCAGTATTTAGCCATGGAGCAGGTGTTTTTGTTAAAGTACTTACATATCTTGTTGGAGGACTCGATCTTATTGTTTCACCACATTCACTCCAAGGTATTAGTAAAGACGTTCTTAAGAAGTGTAATGTGTATGTTGTAAGTAGTTTTAATGATTTAGAACCCGTTGTAAATAGCGTTATAGAAAGATACAGGTTTTCTAAAAAGAGACACTTTATCTCTTGTAAAGAACTGTATAGAAGACTATATAGAGGTGTTGAAAAGCTTTTTAGAATATCTTATTAAGAACCCCCATAACCTTATCCCATGACATAATGTTTAAGACATATTCTTTAGTCTCATCTATGAGTCCTAAGAATTCGTTATTAGATAGACTATGTATTTCAATAACCATGTCTACAAGTCTAGATATATAGTCTCCATGTAGTTCTATACAGTATTTTCTACAAATAGGTTCAATAATTTCTTTAACACCACCTAGTTTAAATGGTAATGGAATAGTGTTTAACAATACTGACTCAACTATTGTATAGGGAGATGGCTCCTCTACTATTGACGGATATAGTAGTGTCATTGAATCATTGATAAAGGCTAGTACTTTCTCTCTAGACAGCCTCCCATAAACTCTCAAGTTTTTATAGAGATTTGTTAAGTGTTTAAGTTTCTCTATATCAGCCTCCTTTAAACCAATAAACATTGTTTTAGGAAAGAACCTTCTTCTACAAAGTTCTATAAATGTCTTTAAAGCTATAGGTAGTCCTTTTAATAAACTAGAACCCCCCGCATAAACTACTCCACTACCTATTGAAGGTTTAAGATAGCCCGGTATTTCTGGTAATGGGTTATAGACTACTCTAATCTTCTTAGGCGGTAAAGCTCTTCTCTTCAGCAGTATTCTTGCATGCTTGCTAACTGGTGTTATTACAGTATCTGCTTCTCTAATCCATTTCTTAGACACCATGTATAGAGTGTATGATGTTGGGAGGAGGATTGCTCTATAAAGGCTTTTCATAGAATAGTATTCATGTCTAAAACCATATTTTAACTCAGTAAACATGCTATAGTCTAATGGTTCATCATAGTATTTAACTCCATGGTAGTAGGCTGGTACAAGGTTATGTAGGTGTACAATAACCCTCTTACCAAGCCTCTTAACTATAGGTATTAGCGGGTAGGAGTACAGTGGTATGTAGAGTATATCACACCATTTAACCAGTTTCTTAAACCATTCTTGACGACTAAGCATACTTACATACATAAACCTTTTAACTCTATTAAAATTACCTAGAAGACTTGATACATAGAATCTAACACCATTTATTAAACAAGGTTCTCTAGTACCAGTAACAACACGTACCTCATGCCCTAGAAGTTTAAATAGTTTAATAAATAAGTATGTAGCATACTCAGCACCACCGCCTCTAGGCCAAAATATCTCTGAAACAACTAGTATTTTAGACAAATCTCTCACAAATCATAGAGTTTATATTGAATACTACTTATGTCTTAACTATAGACTAGACTATATATGGTTGTGGGTGTATCTTTGAATAGGGATAGTGGTGAGTTAAGAAAATATTTAAAAGCTATTATTGAAAGCTTAATCCACCATAGACCATTACAAGTGGATAATATAACTTCTAAACTAGTCTCACTAGCTAAGAAGAACAAGATCTTGTATGAACTAGGACTTATTGACAAAAGACTGCAGAGTACATGGGAGTGGAGAGAACTCGATCTTAGACATAAAAAGCATATGGAGACTTTAGAGATTATAGCTAGAGCTTCTATAGAGACTAGTGCTAGAATCATTGTTTTTAAGACATTTAAATCATTTAACTACGTACCAGATGATATAGATATTCTAGTGTTAGATAAAAGATCTATTGATAGAGTTATAGAGTATTTTAGAAGACATGGATACAGTATACATAAGCCCGGTACTCCAGAGATTACTATTAGAAAAGTTGTTGATGGAACATTTGTTGATATAGATGTTCATAGAGTTGTTGCTGCTGGTACTTATGAGTATATAGATAGTAGTGTGTTATGGTTGAGTAGGAATAAGCTCTATATAAATGATTTATTTATCTATACTCCCAGTATAGAAGTTGATCTAGTTTTATGTGCTGGACACAGTGTCCTGAAGGAATTATTCATACTGCTATCAGATCTCTATCATATCTATATGCTTAGTAGGAATAGACCAGATGTTGTATTAAGGGCTATAGAGTTATCTAGGTATCTTGGACTATATAATGCTTTAATGATACAGCTAAAGCTGGTCTATAGGATATTTTACATGAGATCTCTTGATGCAATTCTTCCATATAGAATACCCTACATTCATATAGTTAAGTCTTATCATGAAAACATACTGTATAGACTAAAGTATAATGGTTTAAAGACTATAAAAGAACTACTCTTAATACCAGGTTCTAAAGGTTTTAAAATAGCCTTTAAACACTTAAGAGGAAGTTTGTTATGACCATTATAGCGTTCTATGGACCAGATGGAGCAGGTAAGACTACTACAGCAATATTAGTTGCCAGACTACTTTCTATGAGAGACTATAGAGTATCTATTATACGACTTAGAGAACACCATCTCCTCATGTATCTACTAATAAGGTTTCTACAAAGAACTGGATTACTACCAAAGACATGTTCTCTTAGAGAATTAGACTATAAGTTTATATCATTGATTAGAAAAAGCCTAAAAGTAATTATATTCCTTGAATGGATTAATGCAATAGCCTGGATAATACTCAATGTCGGTTTAAGGAAGATGCTTGGATACGTTATAGTTGCCGAGAGATCTATACCGGACTTTATAGTATCACTTAGAATGCTTAGTCTTAATACTTTGAACAGAGACTCTTTACTAATAAAAATACTTGATAATATAACTTATAAAACTAAGAGCATATACTTATATGCTAGACCAAATATTTTACTAAAGAGAAAAACTAAGGAAAAACTAACCAGAGATTATATTAACTACCTAATTAGCGAATATACTTTCTTAGCAGTAAAGTACCGCTCTTTATCAATAGATACATCAAGCACGTCTCCTAAAGATATAGTTTCGAAAGTTATAAAGTATATAGCTAATTCAGCTAAACAACAAAAAGATTCCAACTAAAGTAAATACTATGCTGTATAGACATAATAAGATATGGCGAGGTCTAATGTTAGATTATGATCTTAAAACCAAGGTTATAGAAATATTAGTGCTTATTATAACATCTATATATATCATAAACATAATTTATGCTAGACTTAGTTATCCTAATAGTCTTTGGCCTTACGATCATATTCCTACGTTATATGTGGTATTATCGTTTTTAGTACTTATAGCAATAGGATTTAAGAAAGTAAATCAGAAATTATTTAACATATGTTATTACATAGTAACTCCTCTAATAATAACAACACCTTTAATTAATAGCAGGTATTCATTTGGCAAATTTGATTTTTGGGGTCATATTTCTTATGCTAAATACATTATTGATAATGGTTTTACACCAAATTATGGAGTGTATTCTGATCTATATTATACTACTCCTCTAACTCAGATACTTTTAGCAGAAATATCCTTACTAACCAATTCTAATACATTTATTGCAGTCAAGGTATATTATGTATTAATTGTAATGATTACTTTAATCGTCATCAGATCAATAATAATAATGTTAAGGAGGAAACAGATAATCTCCACTGAACAACATATACTATCAGTACTACCTATATTAACACTACTCCTTATTCCAGAAACTAGTGGTTATAGGGGGACTCTAGCTGCTCTTCCACTTCTCTACATCATTTTGTATACCATATTATATACAATTATTTATAAGAAACCTTACTCAATGAACCATATAATTATATTAGTAACATCCCTATCATTTATGCATATACCGACGCTTACTACTCTTACATTCATGATCATCATTTTAGTAATGTTCTTCGGTATATTAAGGATTAGTAAGAAGTATCTAAATAAAGTACTAGCTCTTGTAAACCTAAGGTTTATATTAATATTATCAATAATACTGTTAGTACTATTAGGAGTACACATAGTATTTATTGAATCAGGTAAAGGTCTTGCAACTACATTAAGAGATATAGCTTATAGGACATGTGCATTAATAAGTGGTAAACCATATGTTCTTGAACGATATAAAAGAGCCTTATTAACCCTAGATCGAACTACTTTAATATATACTATTTACACTTATATAGGAAGATACATTTTCCAGTTGATACTATATATAGTGTTACTAGCGTTATCCACTGTTTTAATTTTTACAAGAGAGGCCAAACTAGAGTATTTAGTAGCACAAGCATCGTTAGTCATGCTTGTTCCTACGTATCTTTTCTTTATAATATTTACTCTCATGTATAATATCAAGACAAGATTTCTATTATATGTGCCGGTACCTATGATAACAGCTTATGTAATACTCTTTGATCACTTTATACACATTAAGAAGATCTATTACATATTAAGGGTGCTAGTGATAATATTCTTCATCTTATCTATACCTAGTATATTCCTGGTACAACCAATGGTTCCTAGGTATAATGAACATGGTCATCTCCTAGATTTTAGCATAGAAGACTCACCTTATTTAATGGATGTATATAAATGGGTTAATAGTAAACTGTGTGAAAAAATAGGAGTACGAGTATATGTGATATTGACGCCCGTTGGTAGTTGGTCGGAATATTACATTTTATCAAGAGATATTCATGACAAAATAGTTAAATACACGTATGATACGGCCTTAGAAAATATTTACAATATAAGAGAGTGTATAGGAATAAAGTTAATGGTATACTTTTACCCGTCTAGCAAGATTACACAGAGCTACATATACTATATACAATACCGTAAGGAGGTTGTATGTACTACTAATGTAATATATAATAATGGAATAGCTTATCTACTATACATAGAACAGAGTTGATACTATATATTTATGTCCTATCCAGCACTGCAAAATAAATACAGTAGAAGCCCTATTTATATCTTAGAGGTATATATTTAAAGAGTTAGAAATAAATCGGCTTACTATTGATGATGTTGATAAAGAGGTTACTCTCATGAAAACTAATAGACGGATAATAGTTTTATGTGGAACCGTTGGTGCTGGCAAGTCTACCCTCGGATATCTACTATCATACACGTTGAGAAAGCACAACATTAAAATTAGAAAAACTACTCTTAAAACATCTCATGGCCTGTCTCATATAGTTCTATACATGCTTTATAAAATGGTTACTCGGAAAAGAGATGCCTATCCCATTCGGGCACTCATAGATGAAAAAACATTGTTTTTTAGGAGACTGTTTAAACTATGGATTATATTAGATATCATTAGCGTGTATATAGAGTTTATAAAGAGAGTACTAATACCATTGAAGCTCAGATACAATGTAGTTATTGAAGAATTCATACCAGCTATAATAACTGATTACATTTATTTAGCTAGGAAGCTTAGTGTACCACTAGCATCTATCTATAAATTTCTTAAAATAATACTAAAACTAAATTATCTAGTAGTTAACCGATACTATGTTTCTGCGGTTTTTCTTAATGCCGAACTTAATGAACTAGAGAGGCGTTGGATACTAAGAGGCAGCCCTAAGGAGTGTATCGACTATATCTTAGTTCAAAGATCTATACTTTATAGAATGTTAAATTTACTATATAATTCAGTAATTTATATAGATACTACTCATAAAAGCGTAAATGCTACATATACAGAGCTTAAAATAAAGCTTTCAATATAACAAATCAATTAATAATAAAGACCTTAATATATGCCTACTACTTTTCTACTACTTTTAAATATCTAAGTTACTCTATTGTTTAACCTAAGGATCACTCAAATCCTTTCCATATATTTCCATTGTTGGGTTAAGTTACTCATTATCATTTAGGTTAATCTCTTAGTTCAGAATACTTTTTACGTATAGTCATAATTAAGAGTATAAATACAATAGCTACTAGGGTTAGTGTCAGTGATAGAACATTAACTCCAAATACTGTGTAATTTAGGATCAAGCCTAATAGTGTAGTTATTGCTATTGAAAGACCTATACTAAGCATAAGCTCCTCTAAATTAGATAGTTCCTTTAATTCTCTCTCTGTATGAACCAATTGTAATACTAGATATCCTGGGACGAAAAATATATAGATCAAACCTACAGGTATTCTTATTATCTGTAGTAGGGGGTATCCTATGATGTTAGTAATCAATAGAAGTATTGATGCAACTATTATAACCCATGCCCATAGACTATAGTCTAGTCTAGTAATGTATTCTAATATATTCCTTGGAGGCTTAGGATCTATTAATACTATCTTATTAGATCCTATATCTCTATAGATTTCTAGTAAAACCTTGTATAGACCCTTGTTCTCAGCCTTCATCCGCTTTCTAACATAGCTCTCAAGATCAACCATTATACTGGCACCCCGACCACATGTACATATAGGTGTAGCCATCTACCAGTATAGACCCATTCTTCAGCCTCCGGATCATATATCCATAGTTCAAAGACAAGGGCAATTCTTCTATAAGCATATTCTCTAGGAACAGAGACATTTATTTTTAACCTAATAGTTTCTCCATTATCAACTAGTAGCTTGTATTCCTTAATGTCCTTCTCTGGAGAAGGCTTATCGTGTGTTGGTAATGTGTTATTGCCAGCTATCTTGTATACTATTTTAGCATACACTGGGTAACCAAGGTTATCATATATCTCAATACATAGTGTAACATTCATATCTACAAAGAGTCTTCGTGGATAACCACCCATTAAGCACCTTTCATCAAGGAGTGATAATGCAATATAGTGTTCTCTAGACCATCCAAGGTTCATCTCAAACAACGCTATTAGTGAACCTATTAATACAATAGCTGTTAATACCATAAATACCTCTTGATTAAGTATGTCCACTTTCCCTAACCCTCCAGTGAGACCTTGTTTTAAACCATATTGTTAGGTATATTTTAGGGAATAATATGTAGAACAATAGTGGTATAGAGAGTATAAGAGCCATAATCAGTACCCTCTCTAAGAGCATAGTATATATAACTTGGTCTCTAATATTATATAATCTATCCAATTCCTTCTCAATATCATCAAGAATTTTTTCAGCTTTATCTAGTTCCTTATTTAGAATAAACTTGTGTACAGTCTTTAGTTTAGATACTATAACTGTAGTATTGATACCTTGTCTAGATAACTCATATACCCTACTATAGGCTTTAAGAAATCTCTCATAAACACTTTGTTCTTCATTAACACTTCTACCATCATTTATATCAAACGATAAAACACTGGCTACATTTATAATTATAGTAATTAAAAGTAAAACTATAGATATCTTAGAAACATTCTTTTTACCAAACATTCTATGAACCACCTAAAGATCTTGTTATTCTCTTTAATTTTTCAACACTATGTCTTAAAACATATACTATAATATATATTATATCAATAACTATAACTGCCTGTACAATAAGTATGTATAGTGCATAGTTTATAGACTCTTTAGAATCCTCTCCACCATATGGATTTAGACTAAGAAGTATATCCTCTAGATTTTCAGTAATTTCATCAAACTTACCACTAATATATGGGTGGAACAATGTCACTCTTATATACAGAGGCTCTATAACTCCACCAACAAGTACTTTAAGCTTATAGAGAATATAGCCCAATAGGTAGCGATAGCCATTTCTCTCAGTAATCATAAACGATAGGGATGTATCACTTCTATGTACAAGCCAGTATGATTCAATATTATATCCTTGGTATGTTAGACATATAAGCCATGAATGGAACTTGTTTGGTGAATCAGCTATTTCAAGGTAACCTATATATGATGACCCTTTCACATTAATTCTTATATAGTATATTTTTAGAGATGATATTGGTGTAGCCATTTTGAGTTCATAGGGTCTATACCATAGGTCTCTATAGGTAGTGTTTTTAAGTATGATTTTGAATGGATTGTTTATAACATCTGATACGTCATAGAATACTTGCTCTTGTTTAAAACTACCTCCTATACTAGGGGTTGTTAGTGTTAGACATGCTGCAGTACCTATTAATGCTATCACTAAGTATACTGATATACTTCTAACAATACCAGTACTTAATGGAGGTATCCTGGACTCTACAACCTTGTAGACACTATATAGGTTTGTCCTTATAACACTCCTATAGATCAAGTACATTATTATTGATGTAGCAACTCCTGTATATATAAGTGCTGGTGTACTATGGAAGAAGTTTAGTGCTAACTGATATCCATAGTTCTTTGTTATCAATAGTATTGCCAATACCCTAAGTAGGTTTCCAAAAAACACTATAGCCAAACCTATAGCTGTATATAATGCTATGTACATAGCCTTCTTTAAAACACTTAAACGACTACCGCATATGAAGTATGTTATCAAGGGTAGTAGTGCTAATATTGATGATATACTTACAATACCACTACATAGATACCCTATTTCAAAAATCCTTGTAACACCAGATGCGTCAACAACACTAATAAATACACGTCCAGACCTCACCACATATGGTAGACTAGTTATTCTAGCAGCTAGAAAGCCTACTGTACGTGAAAGCTCCATACTAGCGTAGTCTAGGAAGTTACGGGGTACTGGTATTAGGAATAGTGCTGTGACTAGTATAAGGTAGATCTTGTAGCGGTAGCGGGATGGCCTATAGAATAGTATGAAGAAACTGAATAATAGTAGTATGTATGAGAGTATTTGTAAACTTAAACGGTATAGTGGGTTTAGATAGCTTACAATATATAGTGTTGTAGAGAATACCAGTAGTGTTATGAACAAGAGTATCTTATTTAACTTAATCTCATACTCTAGTGTAGCTGATGATAGTGCTGAATACGTTATATAGGCTACAAGTACTAGAGCTATTATTAGGTAGGAGTATTCTTCAGAACTTAGTATGTTATAGTATGATATTAGTGTATCATAGTATACACTATATGTTATTAGAGCTAAAGCTACTAGCACAATAGCTCCAACAAACACTCCCAAACATGAAACTACATTAGCACTACTACTCACTAAACACTACTACCTCCTAGCCATGTATTCTCTAAGGGTCTTCAACATCTTATCTACATACTCTCTATCTACCGATATATAGCTAGTTCTAGGTACTATATATCCAGTTTCTTCTAAAACAAATTTTGTATAAGACCACCTAGTTGATGTAGATGCTCCATGTACTACTATAACTCTAGCTTTAGGAACAATCCTATTATCCATTAGGAATCCTATAAACCTCTTAGCCCAATACATGTTAGCATAAGTCATCACCTTTAATAGCTTATACTTCTTAGAGACTAGAAGTTTATTAATAACATTATATGGTATGATCGTGCCTAAACTATCATACTCATACCTAACAAGTCTAGGTATTTTCTCAAACAATTCAAACAATACCTTAAGTACATCAACACCCTTACCTCTAATAAGTACAAAGTCGTTATCAAGTACAATCAATAATATAAACTCTCTATCAATAGAGTTTATAACATGTACAAGTACTGTATACAACAACTTATCAAGTTCTCTAAAACTAGAAGCACAAGGGTCAAGGACAACAACTTGGATTCTAGAAGAACTGAATGGTATGTACAGACTAGTGGGTGGAGACTCTACCTCTTTAACAACAAGTGCTTGTTTACTAACAGTCTTCTTCCAATGAATACTCTTAAGATCGTCTCCTGGAACATAGTATCTAGCACCTCTATACTCTCCAAACCTACTTCTAACACCATGTTTACCAATTCTATCAACAACAACCCATACATGCCCTCTATGGGGTTCTCCAAAAGAGCCTTTATAGAATAGATCGAAATGTTTACCAAGTACTTCTAGAAGCTTTAATCTTAAGAAACCAGTTATAGATCTTGATGGAGTTAACCCAGATGTACGTGATCTTATATCAACTGAAGACCTTATCTCTACAGGATATTCTAGTCCTTCTTTAAGAACTTCTCTAGATTTAAGTATAAGGTATTCTATTGTAGGTATTACCTCTACTCTACAATATTTATCAACTATCTTTATAGAAGAGAAACCCCATTTATCTATTCCATAGATCTTTAATCTAACAATCTGCTCTCCAACATTTTTAGGCATTATCTTAATAATCTTACTTGTATATCCTTTAGATACATCTAGTGTATAAACTTCTTCATCAACATAGATCTTTAGTCTAGCTTTTGTAGGAGTATTTACTTCTACAATTAACCCTATATCATACTCAACAACTACTCTACTACTTTGAAACCTAGCTTCTACTATAACTCTCCTTAATAATATGTTATAGTATAGAGTATAGAGTGTTAGTGTAGCTATAGTTGTTATTAATGGCACCATCATAGCGATCTTGAATAAAGCTGGTATAGACATAAGCAGTAGGAAACTATACAAATACCTAGATACTGTGTATACTATAGAGCCGTCTAATCTAGTACTCCACTTCTTAGAAATACTCTTAGAGAATGCCAGCGGGAAGACTATTGATAAAGGTACTAGTATTATCGATTGAACTATTGTTAGTGAGAAAGAGTTTAGGAATAGTATGTAAAGGATTAATAGCCTAGCTATTGTATTAATGTTTCTGTGAAACAATATGATAATAAATGCTATTAAATACAGGGCATTAATTACAGTAAATCCATTAGAGACTAAACTATAGACTATGGATATAAATACACATATGGTTACTAAAGCCTCTAGCCTACTCTCCAACTTTTCTAGTAATGGCATATGCAAACACCATTGAAAACGCTAGTCCAAATACGTATATTGTTAATTCATAAACTATGTTGGAGAACCTTCTCTTTGTTGAGAAGTCTATATAGTATCTAATATAGTCTATAAACGGTGTATCAATATATAGTATACAATAGTATAGCTTGCGTTTGCCAACCAATTGTTTCAAAAACTCTATATTACCCCTATAATCTAGTACAGAATTGGAAAACACATCCTTATCTGAGAAAAGTACTATACTGCCTCTCCCATACCTTATAGAGACACCTACTATAAAGCTCTTTATGGGCTCTCCAAAACTATAGTATCCATCACCGTCCATGTCAGCATATGAGTAGTTTGAAGTGACTGCTATAACTCTTACATACTTTGCCCTAGACCTTATGTATATATATGATGGTTTGTTGAGTAGAATATACTCTACCATAGTCTTAGGATAGATGTTTAATGCTAGTGGATAATATCTAGAGCTGTTCTTAAATATCTCGTCTAAAATAGTAGTGTTCATAACACCTACATCATAGCCAGCTTTTGATAATAGTTGATTAGAAAAACCATGTTCATCAAGTATTATAGCCATACCCCCTTTATAGACATAGTCTAGTATAGAGTATGCTTCTTCTCCTACAGGTTTTAGCAAAGGCATTATGATAGCTGTATCTAATGGATCAAGGTTTTCTATAAAACCATCATCTAGTATAACATCTATATCGACTAGTCTATAGAGTTTTGAAGCACCATTAAAACCGTCATTATATAGACTTAACTCTCCTTTAACTAGAGACAGCTGGTACAGTACTGTAGATATTATCAACACTACTGATATAGCTACAAGGATCTTATACTCTCTCCTAACCACTAACTTCATCTCTAAGTTCACCAAGGAGCTTCTTAGCCAACTTCTTGTCAACACTCCTTATCGAGTATAGATCCTTTTCAAATAACTCAAATAGTTTTTTAAGTATTGTATATTGTCTATCCGATACTAGCTTATGTATTCTACTTAAATATTCTCTAAATGTTTCAGAAGGCTTTGGTAATGGATACTTATGTGATAGTATATAGAACGTTTTTAAGATAATGTCTTTAAGTAATGGTTTCTTAAACCTCTTATTTATAGAGTGTATGCCAATACGGAATAAGCTCTTCCTAGCTCCATGTTTAAACTCTGTTATAATACTTCTAACTGCTCTAAGATATGTTGATGGCACATGCAGTACTGTTGGTGTTAGTCCAAGTATTATAGATAGTGTTATAAATAGTATTGCTAGAGATAGTACATTAATTACTACAACATCATAGGATATAGAATAGTCTGCATAATCGTTTAAACCAGATTTTATAACAACATCTACTCTTTGAATAGACATTGGAAGTATTAGGGATAGAGGATATGATATGTAGAAGTTATTTGATATGTTTCTAGTGTAAACTTTTTCTCCATTAACATATAGGCTAAGTTTATGTGATACATTATTATTTAAGTCTATAGACCCCTTTACAACCAATCTACCTAGAGGAACTAGTACTAAACCGCTATACTCTAGTGATACGGGTAGAGTCTTCCTATTAACAATAAATGTTATTGTATAAGTTGTTCCAATATAAGGTCCTTGATCAGGTATTACTATCTCTACATTATTATACCCTACTACTAGGTTATCACATGTTATAGTGTAATTGTTGGCCTTGGGATATAGTGTTGTATTTAAATATGACTTGCTATTAACTATTATTGAAATGT
>CAYZRH010000035.1:0-25811 GCA_964480805.1 uncultured Desulfurococcaceae archaeon | reverse complement strand
CCCGTAGGTCCCGGGTTCAAATCCCGGCGGGCCCGCTCTTCTATCTCTCCTACTTATCTAGTGTAGTGGTGTGTAGTGGTTTGAGGAGGATTTTTGATAACCTATACTGTGTCTTTGATACTCGTACACTATTTGTTGATGGTTTTAATGCTCTTGTATTAGCTGATCTCCATCTAGGCTTTGAAGAGGATATGGCTAGACAAGGCGTTTTCCTTCCACGTGCACAGTTGAGGAAGGCTTTAGAAGTTCTTGATAAAGCTTTTAATATTGTAGGAGAGGTTGATGTAGTCGTTATTGACGGTGATCTGAAGCACTGTTTTGATCGCCTTCTTAAACAGGAGAGATTTGAGGTTAGACAGTTACTAGACTATATTATAGGTAGGGGTGTTAGAGAGGTTATTGTTATACGTGGTAACCATGATAACTACCTACCTCTCGTTCTTAAAGACTATGGTTTAGAGCTTAAACTAGAGTATAGACTTAGTATATCTGGTACTGACATAGTCTTCACACATGGTCATCTAAGGAACAACATTAATCTAGGAGACGCTGTAGTTATAGGTCACGAGCATCCAAGTATAGCTGTTGTTGATGAACTAGGCCTGGTTACTAAAGTACCAGCCTACTTACGTATACCTAGAGTAGATCATGGAAGCATTATCGTACTGCCTGCTCTAGGCATATACCAGTCTGGAAACCGTGTATCACTTGATAAAAGCAATTATCTATCACCACTTGTTAGAGAGCATGGTGTTGTTGAAGAAGCAGTACCATATGCCATTATAGAAGATGAGGGTGTTATAGAGCTTCCTAAACTAAGTATTCTGTTACAAGACTGGAGAAGTGGCAGTTTTTAAGTATAGTCTTTATAAACCCTACCACTAAACCTATAGATGGGTGTATTGTTTTGGGTGAGAAAACGGTTAAACCGACAACACGTATAGAGAATATTGTAGCAACTGTTATACTAGAACAACAACTCGATCTAAACGCTATAGAGCGTAATGTACCAAACGTTACCTACCAGCCAGACCAGTTTCCAGGACTAATACTTCGTCTAGAGAAGCCTAAGACAACTGCATTAATATTTAAATCTGGTAAAATGGTTGTAACAGGAGCTAAAAGCACACACCAACTCATACAAGCTGTTAAAAGAATAATACAGTTGCTACGGAAACACGGTATAGTAATAACTGGTAGGCCAAAGATACAGGTACAGAATATTGTAGCTTCTGGAGACATACATGCCCAAGTTAATCTTGAGAGAGCAGCTTATCTATTAGAAGACAGTATGTATGAGCCAGAACAGTTTCCAGGTCTTATACATAGGATGAGGGATCCGCGTGTAGTACTACTGATCTTTAGTAGTGGTAAAATGGTTATTACTGGTGCTAAAGAAGAGGGAGAAGTAGATGATGCTGTTAAAAGTATTGCTGGCAGACTGCGTGACCTTGGTTGTGTAAAACCACGTATATAGCCTATTCTAACCCCTTGTTTTTCCTTTTAAAACATTAACATTACTATAATACTAAACTACTATAGGTTAATTAGTCTCTATACATAATAGTAGTTATCTGGTATGATGAAGTGGGCAGCCATAGACCTGGGAGGGATGATAGACCTAATCTCACTCTGAAAGCTGTTGAAGGAACGGTTATAGCAATGGATCTTGACCGTTTTGGAGAATATGTTAGGATGCATGGACTTAGTAGTTATTCTCCAAACATAGTCTCTGGCACATTATCCCATCTTGTTGAGTGGTTTATACGTAAGTGGAGCGGTGTCCTAGTCTATGGTCTTGACTGGGAGCGTGGTACGGAGGAGGCTATTATTGAGGTACCCTATGTTGATCCTAGTGAAGTTAGAGCTGATCTTAGGAGGATCTATGAGGAGATAAGGTCTATGGGTGTCGGCATCAGTATTGTAGCTATTAGAGACTATGTGTTATGTAGGCCTGCTAAGAGTAGGAGAGAAGCATATTATGGTACAGTTGGTAGGAGGAGGGCTTTAAAGTTGTTAAAGATGGTTAAGAGGAGGGGTTTAGGACTATATATTCCATAGACTAGTATCTCCTTCTCCTACTAAGTACACGCATGATCATCTGTATGATCCCTAGTGTTCCAATAATGTATCCTAGTACAGCCAGTACTAGTGCTATAAGGTTTAGCCATAGTAGTGGTTGTTTATACGATACTATTGTATAGTTGTACCATATTTTTGAAGGCTTGTTAACTGATAACGTAACAATCTCTGCTCCATTATAGTTTAGTGTAAAGCTTCTTCCAGCTTTATCTAAGTCTATTCTATCAACCCCAGTACTCGAATATACTGTGACTTGACTAGCATTGTCTATGTATAGGTCTATTTTTGTAAAATAGTTTTCATAAAAGACTATTTCATAGAGTGAGGCGTTTCTCGGGATCGTTATGTTTTCATAGACATAAACTCCACTATCCATTGTTGTATCAGTAAATACTACTTTATAGCCAGTTTTGTAGTCAGACACGTATGCTAGAAGTAGTGCTATAAAGACTATAGCTAGTCCTATAACCATATACCTAATATACTCTCTACCCCCCTCCACAACATACCCCATTTAAGCAGTTCTACACCTATTTAATAGAGTACTAGGTGTAAATAAGTATTTATAAAGGCTATATCGTGTAATCTCTGAGCATCTAATATAATAGCTGTATTTCCTCAGAGCTGGGTATCTAATGCTCTCTATGGAGTTGTTTAAGAAGGTTATATATAAAACTTACTAGTTAAACTACTGGTCAATAAATAAAGTTTAAATAGAGTGGCTATAAAGAACTAAAACAGTGATATCTGTCGGATAGTGGTTTAAAATAGGTGGTATAACCTATGAAATACAAATTACTTAGCCTCCTATTCCTTGTAATACTATTCCTACCTATGATAGCTATGCCAACAACAAGTCAAGCAGAAGGACAGCCCGTCACTGAGATGACTTGGATAACTAGAACTGATGAAGCTGCTGCTATAATGGAGGTTGCACGTGGAGACGCAGACGTGTTTGCCTGGTCTATGCCCTTGCCAAAGTACCAGGGTATAGACCCTAGTCTAAGAGAGAACTTGAAACTAGTTAGGAGTACAACAACCTATTTCGACTTAGGTCTTAATCCAGCAAGCAATGTTATAGACCCTAATACTGAAGGAACTGTTGAGTTATTGGATGTTACTTATCCAGGTAAGATTATACCTGGTTTGATATTATGGGATCCGCCACAGAACTGGGTCAACCTTACTGATATTGAGGACTACAGTAATCTACACTTCAACCCATGGGGAGTTAAGGATATGAGGTTTGCACTACAATTCCTAGTAGACAGAGACCTTATAGTAAGTAGAATAATGGGTGGTAGTGCAGCACCAGCATTAGGTGCTATAAGACCTAGCCACCCAGCATATGATAGGCTAAAACACATCTACGACGAGCTAGGTTTAACAGCTACTGGTGATAAAGAACATGCTCAAGAATTATTCCTAGCAGCTGTTGAAGAAGTTAATAGTGTACTGCAGAACTATGATATGGCTCTAGAACTACGTGATGCTGCAGACGCTCCTGGCGGTAAATGGCTATACTTTATAAAACCAGATGGTAGTGAAGAGATCGTTACAGTATACTTTGTTATACGTGTTGAAGACGAGAGACTCGATCTTGGTAGGCAGGTTGCTGACTGGATTGAAAAGTACTTCTACATCAAGGTTGAGAGGATTGAGCGTGAACGTAGTGTTGTTACACCAATTATCTATGGTAAGAACCTTGTTGAGACTAGTACTGAGCTTGGCGGTGTTGTTTGGAGTATTTATACTGAAGGATGGGTTAGTATGGGTGAGGATATTGATGTATGGGCTAGGTATGATGTAGCGTTCTTCTATGCTCCTGTTAGAGGCTATGGACCAAACACAAGATTCTATCAATACTTCTGGTACTATTACGATCCAGAACTCTACGAACTAGGTGTAGACCTATACTATGGAGCATACACACCAGAAAACGTAGACGAACTATGGAGTAAGATCGAGGAAATGCTAAGATATGGTCTAGAAGAGAGTATTAGAATATTCATTACAGAGAACTGGGAGTATGCACCAGTTAACAAGAACCGTGTAACACAGCTAGCCTACGGTATTGCTAGCGGTATTTGGACACTGTGGGCTCTACGTACACTACAGACAACAGATGGTACTGCTAAGGTTATTGAGTATTCAAGTACTGGAGCACTATTCATGAGCCCATGGAATACAGTACTAGGGTTTACAGATGTCTATAGTGAGTTAATGGGTAGACAGATACGTGACTTCGACTTCTACCCCAGACCAGACACTGGACTACCAGAACCAATACGTGTAGAAGACTATAGTGTAGAACGTGGAAACTTCACAATACCAGATACAGCACTAATCTATGACCCAGTACAGGATAAGTGGGTTCATATAAGTGAAGCTAATGACAACTTTACCAGTAACTTCTATGGTTTTAAGCCAGAGACTGCTAGTGTAAAGGTTTCTGTCACATACAAGTTTGGTAAATGGCATGATGGTACACCAGAGTCTATGGCTGATATACTATATCTGTATGGATTCTACTGGGAGTGGAGTTTTGACGATAGTGTAGTCACTAACGAGACTGATCCGTACTATGACTCTGAGATTGAAGAGAGTGCTGGATGGACTCTATCGCTAATCTATGGTGTTGAAGTTGTTGATGAAGACACTGTTGTATTCTATACAGACTACGACGACGTATATGATGTACTAGTAGCTGATTTCGTTGCTTTCTGGCCAGATACTGCATGGCCTGTACTAGCTGGTAGTGAGAAGCTTATTGTTGAGGGTGTTGTACCAGAGGGTGCTAGCCTACCATATGGATGGACTGATCGTGAAGATACATGTGTTGGTATAAGCTGGATTGATCCCGGCCATGCCGCTGATGTAAGGGATGCTATAGATGATCTTAAGAGTACTGGCTACAAGCCATCGTATATTGTGACTTATCCAGGGTTTGAGGATTATGATCCAACAGGCTTCTATGATAATGTCTTATCATTCATTGACGATAGGGATCATGCTATGGACTCTAATGGTCCAATGATGGTAGAATACTATAACCCAGACGTTAATGAGTTAAAGATGGTATACTTTGAAGACTACATCTACCCACCAGGATACTGGGCTGACAAGTTCAAGATTATTATACCACAGTTACTAGATGTATCTGGTATACCAGACTTTGTATATGCTGGTGAAAGCTATGAAATAACACTAACTCTAGGACTAGTACAAGTAGCACCAACATGGGCTGAACTAGAGCCTACGGGATTCAGAATCTATGCCTCACTACTAACAGTTAATGAGACAGGAGGAGTTATACACATAGCTGATATACCAGAGGAGGATATTCAGGAGGTTGGTGGTGGAGAATACAAGATCATACTTGACAGCGAGTTCACAAGTACATACATGGTTAATGTAACAACATACTATCTAACAATAACAATAGTGCATCCAAAGAGCGGTGAATCAATAGTACGTACAATAGAGCTCATAGGCCTAGGACTACCGCCAACAACTACTCCAACGTCACCCACTACATCACCCACTACGTCGCCTACTACGTCGCCAACAACTACTCCAACGTCACCCACTACATCACCTACAGCCACTCCAACATCGCCAACAACAAGTCCAACCACCAGCCCAACCACGTCACCCACTACGTCGCCAACAACTACTCCAACGTCACCCACTACATCACCCACAACAACTAGTCCAACTACATCACCAGCACCCGGTGTTGAAATGACAACAGTAGCTATAGTTGCTGGTGTAATAATCGTCATTATAGTGGTAGCTCTAGTACTATTCCTAAGGAGAAGGTAGTGTGTTAAATAGGTATATAGTTTAAAATAAACATCTTTTTTACTATAACTATATCCTAGACTTCTATACATAGTGTATAAACAATCTGTGTCTAGAAACACCTATATAGACCGTCTAGTTAATCATATTTATTAGCTAGCATAGACTTATATCCTAGGTTGGAAGAGGAGGTTTGTAATGCCTGCAGGTATTGGTAGAACTATATTAACAACAGTTATAAACATAGTTGTTGTACTAGTCATTGTATCAGTTATAATATCAGCAATATTTGTTACACAAGCGGACATGTATCTAAGAGGACTAGCACAGGAAATGTATCAAGCTAAAGTCAAGGCTTTAGAGCCTAGGCTTAGAGGATTATCTGCTGAAGAAAGAGAGGAGATTCTACAAAGAATTAATGAGAGTATATGGAGGGATCTTGGGCTACTTAGACCACTGCATGAGAGAGTAATGATATATGCTGTTAACGCCATGACGTTTAGATTTGAAAACTTTACAGCTAAGAAGATATACCCTGGTAGTTATAGAAATGCTAAAGACGTTGTATTTAATGCATTAAGAGCAACGATCATACTGTTTACAACAGCTACAATTATAGAGCTCTCTATAGCTATATTCCTTGGACTACAAGCTGCTAAGAGGGCTGGTAGCTTATTTGATAGAGCAATATCTGGTTTAGCACTAATATCAGCTAGTCTACCAATGTGGTGGGTAGGACTGTTGATGCTGTTGGTGTTTAGCTACTGGCTTGGATGGTTTCCATTTGCATCAAAAGATGTATATATAGAGCTTGCGGCGTTGAACCGTATGGATATTGATCCTATACAGAGGTTCTTTATGTCAATACCTATATGGCTTAAGTATCTAGCACTGCCACTTATAACAGTTGTGTTAGTGTCTTTTGGCGGGGGTTCATATATTGTTAGAAACATTGTTGTAGGAACTATACGTGAAGACTTTGTAATGGTTGCACGTGCAAAAGGGTTGCCTGAAAGAAGCGTGTTGTACAAGCATGTTCTTAGAGCAGCTAGTCCACCAATAGTCACTATGAGTGCTCTATCACTAGTAGGCTCACTGGGTGGTGCTATTATTACAGAAACAGTATTCCAGTGGCCTGGCATGGGCCTTACATACTGGATAGCTATTAATAATGGTGACGTAGGTGTCTTAATGGCTAATACCTACTTGGTAGTATTCCTATTTATTGTAGTAATATTTACACTAGACTTTATCTATATGATGCTAGACCCACGTGTACGTGTTAAAGGGCGTAAAGGGTGATAGGGTATGAGATCAAGAATAATTGCTTTAATAGCAGGAATCCTAGTATATGGTTTTCTAGCAGTATACTTCTTTGAAAACACACAGTTACTACTATGGATGACTATAGTATTCGACATATATATAGTATATGTAACAATACTATCATTCCTTAAAATGGCTTTACCAAAATCTGATACACTTAGAGAGTTCTGGTTTGAACTTAAGAGACAGAAGATCGGTATAGCTGGACTAATACTACTATTCACACTTATTGGAGCAGTTGTAGCATTCCCATTACTAGCTAACCCATCTGATATAGATAGATGGCATGACCAGGGGTATTGGAGAGAGAAGATGACGCCAAAACTAGCTCCACCAGCATGGGTTAACTGGTTTGTATCAGATAAGTATCCTAGTACAAGGGATCTTAAAGCACCAGTTAAGTTTAGAGAGTCCTATGATTTTAACGACACTAGTCAGCTTAGTGAGTTCCTGTATAGACTATCTGGTAAACGTATAGAGCATCCTAAAATACTTGAGAAGTTTAGGAAGAGTCTATGGTATGATAAGTTCGTCGTTATTAGTGTAGTATATGAGTATAATTATACAGCATACCATAGACCAATAGATATAGTGTTTCGTGCAAGATTTGATATAGGAAATATATTCTATCCAGGTAAGCCCCAGGGTGTTGGAATATATATTCATAGACCAGATAATATAACTCTATCACTAATACCTGGCTACCACTATCCAGTAAATAAGTATAGTATTAACGAATATGCAGACTTTAGTAGTAAGGAGATACTAGAACTACTGGGCATACCGTATAGTATGGCTAACCAGACAATATACATAAACACTACTAAAGACTGGTTCTTCTCACTACAACAGTATGGTACAAAGCTTTCAAACTACCAGCATGGACTAGGTATTGGTATGTCACTAGAGCCGATACTGCAGGTATCTAATGAAACACTGCAGCCTGGACAGAGTGTAGACTTCCTAACAGTAGTATTCTCTAAAACTGGTAAGGGGGTAGTGAGTGGTGCTACAGGTCCACTGCATGGTACATACAAGTTTGAGTTTATATTTGTATTCCGTCTAGCTGGTGAAGATGCTAAACATGAACCGGATATAGAGTTTATTGAAGCTAGAGTACATGGTGTATATGGAATACTGGGTACTGATGATAAGGGGAGGGATCTATGGGCTGGACTAGTATATGGTGTACGTTGGGCTCTACTAATAGGTCTTATAACGGCATTCCTAGCTACAATGCTTGGTGTAACCTATGGTATGGTTTCAGCATATGCTGGAGGACTTGTTGATGCGTTTATGCAGCGTTTTGCCCAAGTAATGTATTCTCTACCAGTACTACCACTACTGATCATGTTGGCATACTTCTTTGGTAAGTGTATATGGATTATAATAGTGTTGCTAGTGATATTTGGATGGGTTGGTATACAGTTTGTAGTACGGAGTATGGTGCTGCAGATCAAGGAGCAGACGTATATAGAAGCTGCACGTGCACTAGGAGCAGGTGATCGTAGAATACTGTTTAGATACATATTCCCACAGTTAATACCATACGCATTCGCTACAATGGCTCTTAACGTACCAAGTGCTATACTAGCTGAAGCAGGTCTTAGCTTTCTAGGACTTGGAGACCCAAGTATTGTGACATGGGGTAAGATACTACATGAAGCACAGAAGGCTAGTGCTGTACTAAAGAATGCATGGTGGTGGGTTGTACCACCTGGGCTGGCAATAGCTGTTACAGCATTAACTTTTGTAATGATTGGTATGGCTCTTGAAAGGATTATAGAGCCTAGGCTGAAGACTAGGTAGCTTGATCAAGGTATTTAGCTATCAATAGGCTATCTTTTCTCTCTACAATCCTAGCTAGTATTTTATCACCAATTCTTCTATAAAAACCACTAATAGCTACTAATAAATCCCTACCAACAATAACGCCTAAATACTCTCCTCTCAACCAGCCCCTACCAATAACAGCTACTTCTACAACATCACCCTCCTTTACAGAAACTGGTATCCTAGAAACATATCTCATACCCCACTCTCTCATACTCCAGTGCAGTCTAAGACCAAGCTCTTTCTCAAGTCTCTCAATCTCTTTCCAAAAAGTATTCCAAGACCATGGCTTTACACCCCTTACACGCCTACCATAGTGGTGGACATTATATTTCTGAATAGTGACTGGAGGCCATCTCTTACCAGCACCAACCCCTATAGCCCACTTAACAACATCTACTACATCAGCATCGTTTACACCAGGTATCCATAGAGGTGTTACATGGAGGTCTATACTTGTATTCTCAACAATATAGCGGGCAACATCCATAACCCTTCTAACATCATACCACTGAACACCCTGTAGATAACGTGCTTTAACAGGATCAAGGGTTTCTATACTAAGGTTTACTCTATCAAGACCAGCTCTCTCTAATCTATCAACTAACCTATAGGTTAGTAGAGCACCATGTGTTTCTAGAGCAACACTACTAACACCATCAACACTCTTCAAGTCTCTAACAAGCTCTACAATCCATGGATAAGTAAGGGGGTCTCCAATAGTGTCTATAAGAGCTTCTAAACCATAACCCTTAACCCCTACAGCATACTCTACAGTCTCAACAATAGGCTTTGGATCGACAATGTATTCAGCCCACCTATGTCTACTAAAAGGACCTGCGTCAACACTACAGAATATACAGTTTAGTGGACAAATAGTTGTAGGCCTTACTTGTAGAACATTTGTACCACGATCTATTACTCCAAAAGCAATATAGCCTATCATTGGAGTACCTTCTCTAACATAGTAGATAATCCTACCATCCCTATACCTACCAATAACATCTAAGTACTTATTCAAGCAACTACAACCCCATATTCTTCAACAACCTATTATAGTCGAAAACACATACTCTTCTTTTAAGAGAACATGGGTTACTAAAACCTACTATATATAGATAGAGTGTTCTAACAATACCACGTCTATCTAAAAGCCTACGCACACGCACTGGTATCCAATTCGGTATTGAGAAATCAAGTGATACAATCCTAGCACCAATCCTCAACTCTCTCTCAAACTTATCCACTAGTTTCTCAATAACCGATCTATAGAGGTATATGTAGACTACAGTAGCATCACCAAGGTATACATCATAAAAACTAGCTTCAACAACTCTAACTCTATCGTTTAACCCAAGAACTCTAGCCTTCTCTCTAATAACTTCTACAAGATAGGGATTGATCTCGACTGCTACACAATAAGCACCCCTCTTAGCAGCTTCAAAGACCACTCTACCATCGCCAGCACCTAGGTCATAGAATACATCACTAGGAGATACTCTAGAAAACTCTATAGCTTCTCTAACAACTTCTTTTGGAGAAGGTATAAATGGTGCTTTAACTAAGCCAACCAACCGCTTATCCACCATTATCTCTATAGTGTGGCTTTATATCTGGGTATAGTGTTATATTTTTTGTTTAAAATAACTTTTAAATAGAGTCTATAGCATAATGCTATAAACTGGCAACATAGGATTAGGTGTCTAACTAGAGCTCTGTCTCCAGTATACTGAGGTGTATGGTGTGTCTGAAGTATTATTGGATGTAAGAGGTTTAAAGACCTACTTTTATACAACTAAGGGTATTGTAAAAGCTGTTGACAACATATCGTTTAAGCTTAACAAGGGAGAGGTACTAGGTATTGCTGGTGAGAGTGGTTGTGGTAAGAGCACTACAGCCTACTCTATTATAAGACTTGTACCACCGCCCGGTAGGATAGCTGGTGGAGAGATATATTTTGAGGGTAGGGATATTCTTAAACTAAGTCCTGAAGCATTTAGAAAGAGTATTCGTTGGAAGAAGATATCAATGGTTTTCCAAGGTGCAATGAATGCACTAAACCCTGTATTCACTGTTGGTGACCAGATAGCAGAGGTTATAATGCTTCATAAAGGTCTTACTAAGAGAGAGGCATACGCTATAGTATATAAGATGCTCCAAATGGTTGGTATAGACCCACGTAGAGCACATAGTTATCCACACGAGCTTAGTGGTGGTATGAAACAGAGAGTTATGATAGCTATGGCTCTAACACTAAACCCACCACTAGTAATAGCTGATGAGCCTACAACAGCTCTTGACGTAGTAGTACAAGCACAGATCATGAACCTCCTTAAGAGACTGCAGAGAGAACACAAGACGTCAATCATACTCATCACTCACGACCTAAGCCTTATAGCTGAAATAGCTGATAAAGTAGCTATAATGTATGCTGGTAAAATAGTAGAGTTTGGCACATCAGAACATGTATACTTAAACCCAATGCACCCATATACAAGAGGCTTACTAGCAAGCATACCACGTCTACACGGAGATATCAAGAAGCTTGAATGGATACCCGGTGTACCACCAGATCTCATAAAGCCTCCTCCAGGATGCCGTTTCCACCCAAGATGTAAGGAAAAATTCGAACCATGTGATAAAGAAGAGCCTCCAATGGTTGAAGTTGAGCCTGGGCACTACGTAGCTTGTTGGTTATATGCTAAAAGGTAGAGTAGGTGGGTTATGTATGAGTATGGAGCTCTTTAGAGTAGAGCCTGATGAGAAGACTATACTCTATGTAAAGGATCTTAAGACATGGTTTCCACTACGTAGGAGTTTGTCTGAAATATTGACTGGTAAGCCCCGTAAGTATGTAAGAGCTGTTGACGGCATATCCTTCAAGATCCAGGAGGGCGACGTATTCGGCCTTGCTGGTGAGAGTGGTTGTGGTAAGACAACAACTGGTAAGACTATACTAAGACTTGTTGATCCAACAGCTGGTGTTATAGGTTATAGGCCTAGGAAGCAGCTGCTTGAACAATGGAGGAGGATGGGCTATGTACCAGCTAGTATTGACAAGTATGGTAGTATTGATATTGCTAAAATACCCTCTAAATACCTTAAGCCAATGCGCCGTGAAATGCAGATGATATTCCAGGACCCATACGGTAGTCTCAACCCTAGATTCACTATATACAAGATACTTGAGGAGCCATTGATTATACATAAGATTGGTAAGACTAAGAAGGAGAGGTATGAGCTTGTAGCTAAGGCTTTAGAAGATGTAAAGCTTACACCACCAGAGGATTTCATGTTCCGTTACCCACACATGCTGTCTGGTGGTCAGAGACAGCGTGTTGGTATTGCTCGTGCACTAATGCTTAACCCTAGGTTTATTGTAGCTGATGAACCTGTTTCAATGCTTGATGTAAGTATTCGTGCAGAGATACTTGAGCTTATGATGGAGCTTAAGAGGGAGTATAATCTAACCTATATATTCATTACACACGATCTAGCTGTTTCAAGATATATTACTAACAAGATAGCTATAATGTACCTTGGTAAAATAGTTGAAATGGGTAATACACGTACTGTACTAGAGAACCCGTTACACCCATACACCCATGCTCTAATCAAGGCTATACCAGACCCTGATCCGAGTAATAGGCTTAGAATACGTGAAGTACCTATTAAGGGAGAGGTACCAAGTGCTATATTCATACCTCCAGGATGTCGTTTCCACCCAAGATGTGTAACACTAGATGAACATCCAGAGCTTAAACAATACTGTACACGTAGAGAGCCACCACTTATAGAAGTTGAGAAAGACCACTATGTTGCTTGCTGGCTTTATGCTAAGAAATAAATGTTTTTAGACAACCTATTTATTCTATATACACCCTAGATAACACTATCTAGAAAACACTGGATATAGGTGTACTGGGTTGGAGCCAGAGGGTAGTACTGGTATAGTTGGATGGGGTGCATATATACCAAGATATAGGCTTCCACTAAAAGAGATTGTTAGAGTATGGGGGTTCTCGCCAGAAACACCAGCTGGACTAAGAACAATAGAGAAAGCTGTTGCTGGAGATGATGAAGACGCTACAACAATGGGTTGGGAAGCTGCACGAAATGCTCTACTAAGAGCAGGTATAGAGCCCTCTAGGATTGGTGGTGTATGGTTTGGCACAGAGTCTAAACCCTATGCTGTAAAGCCTTCAGCAACAATTATAGCACACGCACTAAAGATTACGCCAGAGACAATGGCTACAGATCTAGAGTTCGCCTGCCGTGCGGCTAGTGAAGCACTAAGGCTAGCTATTGGTGCTGTAGCATCAGGCTTGATCGACTATGGATTAGTGATTGGCAGTGATACTGCTCAAGCAAACCCTGGTGATATACTAGAGTTTACTGCTTCATCAGCTGCGGCAGCATTTATTATAGGTCCTTCTAGTGAAGCAGCTGCAGTTTTTGAAGCTAGCTATACCTATGTAACTGACACACCTGACTTCTGGAGGAGAGCCCATATGCACTATCCACTACATGGTGAAGCATTTACTGGTGAGCCAGCATATTTCCACCACATAGTTAGTGCTGTTAAAGGGTTGTTTGAAAAAACTGGTTTAAAACCAAGTGATTTCACATATGCTGTATTCCATCAACCAAACGGTAGTTTCCCACTACGTGTAGCTGCTAAACTTGGTTTTCCTAAAGAGAAGGTTTTACCGGGTCTACTAACACCATATATTGGTAATAGCTATAATGCTTCAGCACTTATTGGTCTAGCTAAAATACTTGATCAGGCTAAGCCTGGTGATAGAGTTCTTGTAGCACCATTTGGTAGTGGTGCTGGTTCTGATGCTTACAGCCTTGTTGTCACAGAGGGGGTTCTTGATAAACAGGGTAGGGCTCCTAAAGTAGGGGATTATCTAGAGAGGAAGAAGGTTATTGACTATGGTCTTTATGCTAAGTATCGTAGATTAATACATCGTATAAGATAGTAGGAGGTGGATTGTATGAAATACTCTATAGCTCGTTTCTGGAGGGAGAGGGAGGGTCATTATAGACTACTTGGTAGGAAGTGTAGGAGTTGTGGTAGAGTAAATTATCCACCATCAAGTGTTTGTAGGTACTGTGGTTCAAAGGATCTTGAGGACGTTGAACTTCTTGAAAAAGCACGTGTACTTACATGGACAGTTATACATACTGCTCCAGAAGGGTTTGAGGAATATCGTCCAGTAATAATAGCTATTGTAGAGTTGCTTGAGTCTAAAGCTAGGATATTGACAAGGCTTACAGATGTTGAACCAGAGGATATTAGAGAGGGTATGATTGTAGAGCCTGTGCTACGGCGTATTAGTGAGGATGGTGATTCAGGTATTATACACTATGCTATAGTTTTTAGACCCCTAGTATCTGGTGGGGGATCTGATGGAGGAGGTTAAGAGCAGGATTAGAGAGTGGGTTAGAAGAGTAGTATCTGGTGAAATACCTCTACATAGGATTGAAGAGTTTGTCGGTAATGAGAATGTAGCTGTAGTTGTAAGGAGGAAAGCTATTGAAGAGATTACTGGTGTACACCTACCAGCTATAGGCTCATCTATAATAGACTTTGTTGAAGTCACAGGATATAATATAGAGAATCCTATAGGAGCAGTACAAATACCATTAGGAGTAGCTGGTCCATTAAAGGTTCTTGGAGAATATGCTAGAGGAGAATACTATATACCATTAGCTACAACAGACGGTGCACTTGTAGCTAGTGTTAATCGTGGCTGTAAAGCATTATCGTTAAGCGGTGGTGTTAGAACTAGAATACTTGATGATGGAATGACACGTGCACCACTATTCTGGACACCAGATATAGGTACAGCTCTTAAACTAGTAGAGTGGGTTAGAGAACACTATAGTGAGATAAAGGAGGTTGCTGAATCAACAACAAGGTATGGTAGGTTGTTAGAGATAAAGTCTTTCATTCTAGGTAACAATGTATGGCTTAGGTTTAAGTATAGTACTGGAGACGCTATGGGTATGAACATGGCTACTATAGCAACCGATAAAGCATGTAAGTTTATAGAAGAAAACTTCTATGGAGAAGCTAGACTAATAGCTCTTAATGGTAACATGTGTGTTGATAAGAAGCCGCCACTACTGAATGCATTGTTTGGTAGAGGCAAGGCTGTAGTAGCAGAAGCTGTTGTTAAAAGAGATGTTGTAGAAGATGTCTTAAAGACAACGCCAGAAGCTATAGATGAAGTAAATACTAGAAAGAACTTGTTTGGAAGTATAAGAACAGGATCAACCTTCTATAACGCATACTACGCTAACATCCTAGTAGCAGTATTTATAGCAACAGGGCAGGATCCAGCACAAGTTGTTGAAAGCAGTATAGGTTATACATGGACAGAGCTTAGAGGAGAAGACCTATACATCTCTATCACACTACCAAGTCTAGAGGTAGGAACAGTTGGTGGTGGTACAAGACTGCCAACACAGAGAGAAGCACTAGCACTAATGGGTGTAGCTGGTAGTGGGGAAAAGCCTGGTGTTAATGCTAAGAAGTTTGCAGAAATAGTTGCTGGAGCAGTACTAGCTGGAGAACTGAACTTGTTAGCTGTACTAGCTTCACACAAACTAGCTAGTTCACATATAATGCTTGGTAGAGGTGGTTTAAAGTCTAAGTAGACTCTTTAATACAGTATATTCTTTCTCAACAACATCTTCAACAAACTCTCCAACAACAACCTTATCCCATGGAAGCTCTCTATCCCTACTCCATCCATTAAAGACATACTTTGTAGAATAAGCATTCCTCTTCAAAACCCTCCTCCAACCACCAAGACCTCCACCCCCCATAGCCCATTCAACAAGTATTCTACTAATAGAATTATCTGCTAGAGCTATTGATGCTTGAACCCAAGCCCAGTTAACATATAGTGGACGTGTATCAACTACTCCTCTCAACTCTCTCCTAGCATAAGCTATGATCTCTCTAGCCTTCCCTAAATCAATCATACCAATCCACTGGAAAGGAGTCTTAGGCTTAGGTATTAGAGGGTTTATAGATACACTAACACTCCTGCCCATGGAGCGAGCATACTTTGCTATCTTCTTTATAAAATCTACATTCACTCTAACACTATCCAAGGACTCACCCTTAATACCTAGTATAAAGTATAGCTTGAGATCAAATCCTTGGTCAAGAACATTCTTTAAAACACTATAATAGTCTAGGTCTCTTCTAAAACACTTACATAAAACCCTTAAACCATAGCTACTAATGTTCTCTGGAGCAGTGACAAGAGTTCTCTGGCCAACACGCTTAACTAGCTCAAGATTATCATTAGACAATACATCAATTCTTAGAGAAGGTATTGAAGCAGTTAAGTGTTCACTAGCTATATACTCAAGTAGTCTCCTCTCATCTCTAGAGCCTAGGAAATAGAGTGAATAAACTATAACACGTCCAAGATCATTATATAATAATCCATTCTCAACATAGCTTTTAAGAACACTATAGCTACGTACCCTGTATGGTTTAAACAGCCTACCCTCCATACAGAAACGGCACCACCATGGACAACCACGTGAAGTCTCTAAAATAAAGCCTCTGCCAAAAACGGGTTCTCTTTCAAGAGACTGTATCTGTCTAACTGGGTAGAAGCTATTATCTAGATCCCTCTCCCACACCCTCCTAGCCCTACTCGTATACTCTGGAATATAGAATCCAGGAGAGCTAGATAGTTCCTCAAGTAAGCCATTATAGTCTCCATCATATTCAATAATAGCTTTAACAAGTATTGGTAAGAGAGGCTCTACTTCACCAATTACAAAACAGTCAACTATATCCTCTAATGGAGAAGGGTTAGCTATAACTGTTGGGCCTCCAATAAATACTACGTATTCTCCACAACGCTTCTTTCTAAAAGGCTCTATACCAGCTGCTAGCAACAACCTTATAATATTAACATAGTCTGGCTCATAGTGTACACTAACTATGATATACCTGAATTCTTTAAGAGGAGTATTTGTCTCTAAACTACGTGGCTCACCAAGATCACCTGTTAGCTTATCTACAACAAACCTCTCAACATATACTTCATTAAAGTTGTTTCCAAGAAAATAGATTAACTGCACTCCTAGACTAGATAGTGAAGCCTCGTATATACTTGGATATACAAGTGCTATTCTAACCATACCTCTCCTAACCTTCTTAATAACAGTATTTACTTCTACAACCACTATAGACACACCTATACCTCTAATTTTATCTACCACGAAGTATATAGCTATAAGTGGTGCATATACTTGACTGACCGTTTCCAAGAACTTCTAACACCTAGAGTTAAAATGCTACGTGCGTCTGAGATTAGAGAACTACTTAAACTAGTTAAGCGTTCAAAAGAGATAATTAGCTTAGCAGGAGGAATACCTGATCCAAGGTATTTCCCTAGAAAGGAAATAGCAGAGATTACAAAAAAGGTTATAGAAGAGTATGGAGACTATAGCCTCCAATATAGTGAAACAAAGGGTATACCAGAACTACGTGAAACACTAGCTAAGTTCCTATACAAGATGAGAGGCTTTAAAGTAGATCCTGAAGACATTATCGTAACATCTGGTAGCCAACAAGCACTAGACATTATATCACGTGCTTTCATAAACCCTGGAGACAAGGTGATTACAGAGTCTCCATCATATCTAGCAGCCATTGGTTCATTCAAACTAGCTGGCGGAGATCTTATTGGTATAAAAGTTGATGAAAATGGTATGAAGACTCTAGCACTAGAGGATGTTTTAAGGAAACTACATGATGACGGTATTAAGCCAAAGTTCGTCTATACTATACCCATAGCTCAAAACCCCGGCGGGGTCACAATGAGTCTTAGCCGTAAGAAGCATTTATTAGAAATAGCTAGTCAGTACGATCTATTGATAATTGAAGACGATCCATATAGCTATTTCGTTTTTGACGAAAAATCTGATACTACATCACTTAAAGCACTAGATAAGGAGGATCGTGTACTCTACATTAGCACTGTTAGTAAGATACTAGCACCAGGTATAAGGCTTGGATGGATGGCTTGTCCAAGAGATATAACACGTAGACTAGAACTGCTTAAGCAGTACATGGACCTCCATAGTCCTACACTAAACCAGTACATATTTGCTGAAGCAATAAACTCTGGACTTGTAGAAAGACATGTAGTTCGTTTAAAAGAGGTTTATAGAGAGAAGCGTGATACTATGCTTGAAGCTCTTGATGAGTACTTCCCAGAATATACATGGTATAGCCGCCCTATAGGAGGGTTCTTTGTATTTACATACATCTTCAAGAAAGGGTTTGACTCTAGAAAATATCTAGAACTAGCTATAAACAAGTATAAGATAGCCTACGTACCTGGACAAGGATTCCACCCAGATGGTTCTGGAGCTAATAGTATGAGGTTAAGCTATAGCTATCCACCACCAGAAGTTATTAAGGAAGGTATTAAGAGATTAGCAAAAATGATCAGAGATCTATAATGCACCACTACCTAGTTCTTCTATAATTATCTAAACTCTATAAATTTTATTTAAATCAATTTAGCTTAGATATTTTAGAGAAAACCTAATAGATTGTTTAGAGATTCTTTAATAAGATGTTTACATCTAATTCAATAATATACTAGTATACCAGTGCTATAGAGTAGTCTATAAGCCAGGCTATAATACTGAACACTTATACTCTATAATAGTTAGTTCACTGGTTTCAGTAGCTTTAACACCGGTATCAATACTGGAGCCAACACTTATAGCATTGGCAGCAGCTATGGTAATAGCATTTCTATCAATCATACCATAGGGTGAATAAGAGTTTATGAAAAACATTTACTTTTTACCTATTCTCTAAAGCATACTCTATTGACTCAATTACTTGTTTATAGCCAGTACATCTACACAATACACTATTCACTAACTCCATAACCTCCTCTCTAGAAGCACTCGGCTTATTCTTCAACAACCAGTACGCTATCAGTATAAACGCTGGTGTACAGTACCCGCATTGGAAGCCAAACTTCTCAATAAACGCTTTCTGTACAATATGCGGTTTACCAATATCTGATAAGCCCTCTAAAGTAGTTATCTCCGAGCCATCTGCTTCAACAGCTAGTACTAGACATGATTTAACAAGCTTGTTATCCATAATAACAATACATGTACCACACTCACCACGTAGACAGCCAGCTTTAACACTCTTAAGCAATAGCTTGTCACGTAGAACCTCAAGCAGTGTCTCCCAAGGCTTTACATAAACCTCTCTCTCAACACCATTAACAACTAGTTTTATAGGTATAAGCTCTTCCACTAAACACCACCTCCTAGATACTTATAGAGAAGATACCTTGTACAATACTCTATAACATGCAGTCTATACTCTCTAGAACCACGTATATCAGATATTGGAGAAATACTAGACATGACAACCTCTATAGTCTTATCAATAAGCTCTCCTAAAGACCTATTACTTCTAAACAACTCCTCAACACCTTCTACAAGAACAGGTGTTGGAGCTACAGATGAATAAGCTAGTCTAACAACTCTCTTAAGGGGATCTTCGGGGTTTGATACAAACAATGCTATACCAACAACAGCTATATCTTCAACACTACGTCCAACCTTAAAATACTCACCAGTATGCACTGGTGGCTCTGGTACATAGACCTTTGTAACAACCTCATTAGGCTCTAAAACAGTCTTCTTAACACCTTTAAAGAAATCTCTCAACCACACTCTACGTACACCATTAACAGACGCTATCTCAACAACACTGTTATAGATAAGTAGTGGTGGTGCAGTATCAGCTGCTGGTGAAGCATTACATAGGTTGCCTACAAGTGTTGCCCGGCTCCTTATAACAGGGTCGGCTAGTTTCTTAACAGTACTCCATAGAATAGGGTATTTCTCTCTGACAACACTATATTCTTCAACCTCTTTTAGAGTTGTTGTAGCACCAATAGCTAGTCTATCACTAGTATACTCTAGTTGATGAAGTTCCCTAACACCTTTTAAATCGATAATATATCTAGGCTTCTTAACTCTAAGCCTTAAATCAACAAGGAGGTCTGTACCACCAGCTAATAGGTATGCTTCCTCTCTAAACTTATCCTTAAGCTCTAGTAGCTCTGTTAAAGAACTTGGTCTATAATACTTAAATCCTGGTAACCTAGTGTAATATATTACATTCTCAACCAAGTATATCACCTCTTTAGAAACTCTCTAAGTCTTTTCAAGAGATCTGGTCTCTGCTCTCTAATAGTCTTTAATAGAGTATCGTGATTTATTGGCAGCTCTCTAATCCTTACACCAATAGCATTGTATATAGCGTTAGCTATAGCGGCTGGCCAAGGCTCCATAGAAAGCTCTCCAATACCCTTAGCACCATATGGTGCATCGCCTTGTCCTACTCCAAGGAATTCTACAATCATCTCCTCTGGTGTATCACCAGCTCTAGCAATCTTGTAATCAGTAAAGCTATTGTTTAACAACCTACCCTTACTATCAAATACTAGCTTCTCGCTTAAAGCAATACTAACACCCATAACAATACCTCCATAAGACTGTCCTAGAGCAAGTCCAGGGTTTATAACAGGTGTGTCATAGACTATTACAGCTCTTAATACACGGACCTCCATTGTAAGCAAGTCAATCTCTACTTCAACAGCACCAGCACCAAATGTATAGAATGGAGCTGGCTTACCAGCACCAGTCTCTGGATCAAGGTATGTGTTACCAGCCGGTACATATGATCCATGTCCTATAAGTGGTCCGCCAACAGCTGTTCCATCCGGGAATGTATAGCCTAGAGCAATCTCTTCAAGAGATACACATTTCCATGGCTCACCCTCTATACAAGCCTTTCCGTCCCTTACAACTATAAGCTCCTTATTAACACGTAGTGCTTTAGAAGCAACCTCCCGTATCTGCTCCCTAAGATCATCTAGTGCTCGTAGGAGAGCCTGTCCTTCACTAAACAATCCACGGCTACCAACAGTCTGCCATGTATATGCAACCATGTCAGTACTACGTATAGGTGCTACTCTAACCTTTTCAACAGGTACTCCTAGTTCTTCAGCAACAATCTGGGCTAAAGCAGTAATAGTTCCCTGACCTATCTCACCAGTACCAACAAGTACATCAACACTACCGTCATCATTAAGCTTAACAATAGCTGATGAAGCAGCGTTACTAGGCTGTACAGGTCCTTTCCAGAAAGCAGCAATCCCCCTACTACGTATCCTCCATGGAGCACTGGGTTTCTCTAGAGGTCTACTCCAGTCTATAAGCTCAGCAGCTTTTTCAACAACTCCAGCTGGGTCTCCAGCATCTACTCTAAGCCTCTCCTGTGTAGCTGTAAGCGACTCCCCTGGCTTAAACACGTTCTTTAACCTAAACTCTACAGGGTCTATGCCAAGCCTATGGGCTAGTTCATCAACTTGTTGCTCAAATGCAAAGTGCATCTCCTGCATACCAAATCCACGGAAAGCTGTTGTTGGAACCTTATTTGTGTAGACTGTGTAGCTGTCAACCCATATGTTTGGTATCTCGTAGGGTCCTGTTGGTTTGAAACATACAGCTCTACCAATATTAACTGTATAGTCTGCGTAAGCACCTGCATCAAGATAGTATTCTCCATAATGAGCTACTAGCCTACCATCACTTGATGCACCAGTCTTCATCTTAAACAAGAAGCCTGCACGTTGAGCCATGTATAAGAAGTTCTCTTCTCTATTAAGCTCAAGCCTTATAGGTCTCCCACTAAGCTTCATGGATAGTAGGACTGGTATATGCTCTAGCAGTAGACCAGCTTTACCTCCAAAACCTCCTCCCGCATATAAGTGGTAGACTACAACCTTATGTATAGGGAGTCCTAGTGATAAAGCTAATAGGTTTCGGACAGCAAATGGAGACTGGTGTGAAGACCATACCTCTACAGTACCGTCACGTTTAACACGTGCCATACCAACCCATGGCTCAAGGTAGGCATGGCTAATAACTGGTTCACGATAAACATTCTCTACAACAACATCAGCTCTACTAAAACCCTCCTCAACATCACCCTTCCTAAGCTTAACATAGTTAGCAATATTAGTGTCTGGAACAGGGTTTATGAAAGAAGCGTGACGGTACTCTCTAAGCCTTTCATGGATAAGCGGGGCATCCTTCTTAACAGCATCCTCAATAGTTAGGATTGGATCCAGAGGCTCATAATCTACACGAACTAGTTCAGCAGCCTTCTCAGCAGACTCTAGAGACTCAGCAACAACAGCTGCAACAGGGTGTCCATAGTAGAGAGCTTTACCACTTGCTAGAACATCACGATCAGCAGCATATATGCCCACCTTAAACGGGAAGTCACGGCCAGTAAAAACAGCTACAACACCCGGTACTTTAAGAGCATCTCTATAATCAATAGACTTTATCCTAGCGTGAGCATAGGGGCTTCCAACTAGTTTAACCCATAGTGTACCCGGTAATACGTAGTCAACAGCATACATTGCATCACCATAAACCTTATCAACATCTATACGTGGAATAGATTTACCGATAAACCGGTACTCCATAGCAGGTTACACCATTAGAAAGACACTCTATTACAATTATACTACTAGTATTGTTTAAACTATAAGTATTACTATGATAGAAACTATAGCTCTAATACAAGTCTTCTAAGAACCAGGCCTGGTATGGTGTGTGTCCTACCAATCTTTCAATAAAGCATTGCATTCTCCAAGACTCTTAAGCAGGTCTCTTAAAAACCTATTATCAACACTCAGTCTCTTTAACAACTCACTCCATGATGCAGATAGGATACTATTGTGATGTAATCATATTACCAAGTTTAAAGACACATACTCCCTTAACATATTATCCAGGGTTTGTAGGTCTTTCTCTATAAACTCTAGCATTAAGTCTAGAAGCACTCTTAGTAGCTCTCTAAACGCTTTCAAACCAGCTTCTATATCATGTACAATAAGGTGTACGTCCAAGTATAGAGGTTCACAAGTAGATAAATGGTAAGGCTATATAATAGCACTGCCAAGCCGTTCATGGGCGTCCTATGACACACTAGTTTAATGATGTGAAAGCTGGTATAACTGCTCCACCAAGAAAGCTGGATAATGGTGAAGGGTTTTTCACATACTATATAGTACACCCACTAGAGATCTATACAGTACATGTAGCACTTGTATATAATGAGCTCTATAAGATAATAGCTTATGCTTCAAAACACTCGTAGTGCCATTAACACTATGAGAGCTACATGGAGATGTACTATTTATAGCATTCCTGTGTGGAGCAATAGTAGTTGATAACTAACCACTTATATGCTATGGAGCTGAAGGCTCTTTCCTATTACACTGTTTATCAAAAACATCCCTGCTTCATAAACTTCTACACCGATCACCTACCTATACATATACATGATGTAGAGTTAGCATGGTTAGAAACAATAGTCTAGAGCTTATAAAGAGTGTTTTAAAGAAGTATGTTGAACCATGTATTGATAATTCACTAGAGTGTGTAGATGGGATACTAAGCATACAACCACATCCAGGTGATTGCAAACTTGAATAGATAGTTCACTTAGAACAATAGATCATGTTGTTAATTCTTTAGGCCTAGCTATTACTTATAGAAGAGAATAGGAAGAAGTAGCTAAAATAATTGGTGTAGAGGGGGATCTACGGCTTGAATGTTGAGATATAGATGTACCATACCCTATAGAGTTTTAGAAATAGATTGGTATCAATAATATGTAGGTTGAAGCCAGACATAGTCTTTACACTAGACTCATAGACTAGGTATGAAGTCCATTCTGATCACAGGGTTACTGGGCTAGTAACGTCTAAAGCAGTATTCTATGCAGTACTCTCCCACTGCCATAGAACTGGTATTGTAGATAGTTCTAGAATACATAGTGTAAGGTTTATGGTATGCTATTATACAGATAACCATAGCCTATACATTAATGTAACAGAGTATCTAGAGTATAGGTTAGAAGGTCTTAGTAAACATGAGACACCGTTTAGAAGATAACGGAGTTTCTATAAGGAACTAGTAGAGGCTGTAGCTAGAATTTATGGTAGAGAGATCGGTGTGGAATATGTAGAAGCATTTAAGAATACTTCCCAAACAACTACTCCACATAATACTATTTGCTAAACAAATATAGTATAAATCTCTAGACTACATAATTTAGTGTAATTAAGTAGAGTGTTTATCCTTAGTCTTTCTAACCTTAAAAACTAGAGACATCATAGATAGTGTTATTAAAGCTACTATTACTGGTATAGCTACTGAATTATTCTCTGGAATAGGAGGTGTTTGATCAACATATATAGCTCTATGGTAAGCTAGTGATAACGTTTCTACGTAAGGATTTAGATAGTTATAGGTTATCGAAGGCTGTGTCACATAGGGATTGAGATTCTCTACACTACAGTCTACTATCTCTACACTATACTGTCGAGTACGTGCAATAACGCTACTCCAGTCTTCACTACTCCAGTTCATTCTATAGCTTGTATCCAATAGTACTATAGGTATCTTTATAAGAAGAGCATCATATAATCCCTCTCCATAGCCATTAGTACAACCAGGTATGTAGAGATTATTGTCATATACAGCTATAGTTGTTCTAGGACTCCACTTTATATATTCATTAAACGGTCCTCCAATACTAACTATACTATATACTTCACGGCTTAACTCTATTCTAACAATTATAAAATCACAGGCTTCACTGTCAAAGCTATTACTACATCCAACAATGTATATAGTGTCACCATATACTACAACACTGTATGCTCTATCATAGAGTTTCTGTCTTAATACCTTACTCCATAACACATCTCCATTAAAGCTATTCTCTACATTAACTACAAGTATGTCATAAGATGTTGTAGAACTGTAGAGACATCCAGACACTACAATACTATTATCACTCAATATATCAACACTATACCCATAACTATCAACACCATAGTCAATCACTTTATACCAGTAAAACGTACCAGTTGGTGAAAACTTTACAAGAACAATATTAGAGTGTTCTCTTAGCTCCCTCCCAACACCAATAATGTCTCCATTCTTGTCAACACGTACATCAAATATAGCTAAATCTCTATCACTAAAACCTATAGTTCTAAACCATACTATAGAACCACTAGTATCAAAAACCATTATAAAACCACTGTTATCTCCATAAACACCTCCAACAACAAATCTTCCACTACCAATATAGTCTATAGCGTAAGCACAGTCTGATCCCTCTCCACCAGCACCTATACACCAGCTAACATTATTTGTAGCTAAACTATATTTGGCAATAAAATATATCTCCATAAATATCGAGATATGTTGTATAACCAACAATATATAATGAACCATCTAGATAATAGCTATCATAAGCCCTATCAATAGCTCCTAAACCTATAGAGTTACTAAACAACAAGTCTCCAGTAGGGTTAATAGCCATTACTAAGACATCTACGTTGTCATAGGAGTTAACAATATACCCAGTTACATAGGAGATATCATCTACAGTATTAACACTAACACTACAATCATCATAGGTATCTCCTATAACAGTAAACCATGTAGCAATAATACTACCAAAACTATGACAATCTATAAGACTACTAAGCAGTATGGAAGTTATTATAAGTAACAGTAAATGTAATGATCTATCCATTGTTTCACCATAAGCTATGGCTTATCCGAGGACACACTTATTT
>CAYZRH010000034.1:0-26247 GCA_964480805.1 uncultured Desulfurococcaceae archaeon | reverse complement strand
GGTGGGCCCGCGGGGATTTGAACCCCGGACCTCCGCCGTGTGAGGGCGGCGTCCTGACCAGGCTAGACGACGGGCCCGTCTGGTATTCTCTTCCTTTATATCTTGTAGAGTGGGATTAATTTTTTCTTATCTCTCCTTGTTTAGATGTTTTTGTTTCCTATTATGGTGTTTGAGTTACAATTGTCTCTATGTTGTCTCGTGGTTAGGTTTATTATGTAGTCTTTGTATTTATAGTTTCTATCCTAGATGTGTTTGAATGGGGTGGTTGCTAGTGCCACGTGAAGTATTTGATCGTGAGGAGTTCTTAAGGATTGTTGAGAGAGCTTTTGAGGTTAGAGTTAAGCGTATTGAGAAGGAGGGTATTGCTAAGGTTAAAGCACGTACACGTGGGTATCTATATACTATAAAGATACCGTTGAAGGAGCTAGACAAGTTTATAGCTAAGGTGCAGGAGAGGAATAGAGAAGCAACTATTGTCTATCTAGACTAGCAATCCTATTGTTCTAACATGATCTCCTCTCCATTAAGAGGGGTATAGATATTTACATCATCTCCCAGAAGCTCTCTAGCTTCTCTGGCAAGTCTTTCTCTAGACTCTTCTTCGCCATGAACTATGACTACATTCTTAACGTAGTGTCTATAATGTCTAATGATATCTAGTAATCCATCCCTACCAGCATGGCTTGATAGATCAAACCATTGTAGACGAGCCTCGATCTTCAGACCATACTCTTCTAAACCACCAGTCTCAAAAACTCTATGTCCAGGGCTATCAGGGCTTTGGTAACTAACTAGAAACACTGCATTCCTACGTTCACTACCAAGCTTCTTTAGATAATATAGTGCTGGACCACCCTTAAGCATGCCAGCAGAAGAGATTATTATACATGGTTTCTTCCAAACTCTCCTCCTATCGATCCATCCACGTACAAAAACAGTATTCTCAACAACACGTCTAAACAACTCTGGGTCTCTAAGAAACCTCTTATTACGTAGATAAAGCTCTGTAACCTCCTTAGACATTCCATCAAGATATATTGTAGCATAAGGGAGCTCTACATTAAGTAGCATCAAGACCTCTTGGCTACGTCCAACACTAAAAGCTGGTATAAGAACCGTACCTCCGTTATCAAGTACTTCTTCAACAGCTTCTACAAGACATTTCTCAACAAGATGTCTGGGAGGATGTTTTACACCACCATAGGTAGACTCTATAATCAAGGTATCTATCTTCTTAGGCCATAGCTCAGCACGATCAAGAGTCCATGTCTGTATAGTATTGATATCACCGGTATACATTATCCTATGTCCACTAGGAGTCTCTATATAGGCTATACTACTACCTAGTATATGGCCAGCACTTGTCAATAGGATATTGTATCCACAAACCTCTACTTCATCTCCATAGTCTAGGATTATAGAGTTATCATTCATTGCAACTACTTCACTCCACTCATAATCAATGTAGTAGCCAGAGATCTTGAGGAAGTCTTTAATCAATAAATTACCTAGTTCTAGAGTAGGCTTAGTCAATATAGTAGCTGGTCTAGCTGATATATAGAATAAGGGTACAGCACCAATATGATCTAGGTGGGCATGGGAAACAACAATACCTGCTATATCAACTGGTCTAACGTGCTCTGGAAACCTTGGTCTACCTTCCTCATCAAAGTTTATACCATAGTCAAGCAGTAGACCCTTCCTACCACTATCTCTAACATACAATGCTGTCCTACCAACTTCTCCTCCACTACCAAGTATCTTTAGAGCGATCATACATGCATCAACTCTATATACTACACTAATATACTAGAGTTCTTAATAACTAGATACTCTTATAAGACATAAGGTATAACTATAGCACTCTATCTATCAATAGTACTAGGGTAGAGAGTCTTGATACCAGGATTGTCTCCTAGGGAGTTAAAGAGGATGCTTAAGAGAATGGGTATTAACCTAGAGGAACTCAGAGATGTAGAAGAAGTTGTTATAAGACTTAGGGATAAGGAGTTTATAATAAACAATCCACAGGTAATGATACTTGATATGGGTAGGCAAAAGGTATTCCAAATAACTAGTTCAGAAGTTTTAGAACGGAGTAGAGAGGAGGCAACTATAGAGTTTAGTGATGAAGACATAGAGTTTATCATGGAACAAACAGGTGTTTCTAGAGAAAAAGCTATTGAAGCACTAAAGAAGACTAATGGTGACTTAGCAGAAGCAATACTCGTTATAAAAGAGGGTAGAGTCTAGTAGAAGGGGTTCTTAATGTTTAAAATCGATAGAATAGGGGATACATACACCATATACCCGGTAGATGCTTATAGAAACAAGATTGATAAACCAGCTTATCTACTAGGAGTACACTATGAAGGACAAGCTGGTAAAGCTGTTCTAGAACTACTTGATGAGAAAGGGGATAGGCTATACCTAGTATATGATCCAACGGGTCATAAGCCATACTTTATAACAGATCTACCACCAGACAAGGTAGAAGAGATAAAAGACATTGTACATAACCCTGGCTTTGCTGGATTAGAGATAGTGTCAAAATACGACCCATTAGAAGGTAGGACACGTGTTATGACGAAAATACTTACTAAAGACCCATTAGCTGTCGCTAAACTTAGAAACAAAGTACCTAAGGCATGGGAGGCTAGGATAAAGTATCACGACAACTACGTGTTTGATCGAGGACTAATACCTGGTATGAAGTATATTATGAGGAATAACTATGAGATAACATTACTCTTGCCAAAGATAGAGGAGTCTACAGTTAAAAGAGTTAGAGAGATATTCAAGAAGGAACCTCGTGAGACACAAGAACTAGCTCTAAAATGGCTTCCATTATTTGAGGAACAACCACCTAGTGCTAAAAGAATAGCTATTGACATAGAAGTCTTTACTCCTGTTCGTGGCCGTGTTCCACAAGCTTCTCGTGCTGAGTATCCTGTTATTAGTGTTGCTCTTGTCGGGAATGATGGTTATAGGAAAGTCCTAGTGCTTGCTCGTGAGAGTAAGTGGGGTGAAATACCAGGTGAATACCCCTATGATGCTGTTGTAGAGTTTTTTGAGGATGAAGCATCTCTTATACTAGAAGTCTTTCGTATAATCACTAGGTATCCTATAGTCATAACGTTTAATGGTGATAATTTTGACTTAAACTACCTATACCATAGGGCTCTGAAACTAAGTGTTCCACGAGAGTATATACCACTACATATAGGGGAGGATCGTGTTAGGATAAAGACTAGTATACACTTAGACCTCTATAGGTTCTTCAATAATAGAGCTATACAGGTATACGCTTTTGGTGGTAGATACCAAGAGTTTACATTAGAAGCTATATCATCTGCACTACTTGGTGTTTCAAAGATCCCGTTGGAAGGCGTTGTTGGTGAAGAAGGATTTGGTAAGCTTATAGCATACAACTACCGTGATGCATACCTTACTCTAGAGCTAACCATGTTTAATGAAGAACTTGTATGGAAGCTTATGATACTGCTCTCACGTATATCAAAGACTAGTCTAGAGGATGTATGTAGGAAGACGATCTCTAAGTGGATACAGAATCTATTCTATTGGGAACACCGTAGGAGAGGATTCCTGATACCAGAGCCAGAGGATATTAAGAGAGTTAAGGGTGCAACTAGTAAGACTGAAGCTGTTATTGAGGGTAAGAAATATGCTGGAGCACTAGTTATTGAGCCACCAATAGGTGTTTTCTTTAACATAGTAGTACTTGATGTAGCGTCACTATACCCTAGTATTATAAAGAAGTATAACTTAAGCTATGAAACAGTTGATGTAGAAGATTGCAGGAAATGTATTGAAGCAGTAGATGAAACTGGTACACCAATACATAGGATATGTATTGATAAACCAGGTCTTACAGCACAAATAATAGGTTTACTAAGAGACTTCCGTGTACACATCTATAAGAAGAAGGCTAAGGACAAAACACTTAGTATTGAAGAGAGGAACTGGTATGATGTAGTGCAGAGAGCTATGAAGGTATTTATAAACGCTAGCTATGGAGTATTTGGTGCATCAAACTTCCCATTATATGCACCAGCTGTTGCAGAATGTGTAACAGCTCTTGGAAGAAGGGCACTCTATAGTATCCTACAAAAAGCAGCTGATATAGGTATCAAGGTTATCTATGGTGATACAGACTCTATATTCCTCTGGGCTCCAACTAGTGAACAGACAGATGTACTACAGAAATGGGTTAGTGAGATACTTGGTTTAGAAATAGAGGTTGATAAGGAATTCTATTACGTGTTGTTTACTGGTCTTAAGAAGAACTATGTAGGTGTACTAACTGATGGAGGTATAGAGATCAAGGGGTTGGTAGCTAAGAAGAGGAATACACCAGTATTTCTTAAGGAACTGTTTACAGAGATTATTGAGAAGCTTAAAGCAGCTCGTACACCAGAGGATTTCGTAGAGTTTAAGGAGTGGCTACAAAACCAGGTCAAGACACTATATCTACAGCTAAAGAACAAGGAATTAACACTAGATAAACTAGCATTCAAGATGGCGTTATCAAAACCTATAGAGGAGTATAAGAAGACGAAATCACAACACGTTAAAGCAGCCCTACAGCTTAAGAGGTATGGTGTAACAGTACTACCTGGAGACATAATAGCCTTTGTAAAAGTTAAGGGTAAGGATGGAGTAAAGGCTATCCAGCTTGCTAAACTATACGAGGTTGATCCGGACAAGTATATTGAACAGATAAGGAGTGCATTAGAACAACTACTACAAGCATTTGGTGTAAACTGGGACGACATTATTGGACTAAGTAAGCTAGAGACATTCTTTTCTATATAGCTGCAAAACATACTATAAAGGCTAGGAAGGAGATGCAATACATTTAAATCCTCCTTAGCTAACTCAATAAAGGTGAAACACCCGCTAGGGGTGACAATAGCTTGCCTAAGAAGAGAGAAAGCCGTGGGAGACACAAGGGCGCTAAAGGTAAAGTTGGTATGGTACAGTGTGATCAGTGTGGACGTATGGTTCCTAGAGACAAAGCTGTATGTGTAACAAAGATGTATACACCAGTTGATCCACAACTTGCTAAAGAGCTTGAGAAGAAAGGTGCTATTATAGCTAGGTATCCTGTTACAAAATGCTATTGTATAAGCTGTGCAGTATACCTTGGAATACGCAAGGTGAGGCCAGAAAGCGAGAGAAAGCCTAAGCCAATGCCTATATAGTGGAGGTCATGATAGTATTCCTAGAGGCTTCCAAGGATTTCCGTAGATACGATATAATTGATAGGATAATACGTGTATTAAGGGATATACCTAGTAGGGTACCTGATGTATTCTTTATAATTATTAGGAAAAACTATATTGAGGCTATTAAGTGTAGAAGAAGCTTTTGTTCAAGAACACTCTTATCCCTGGATACTACATGGTTTATAAAGATCATCTATGGCCTATACAGTTGTAGTAAGTTAGTAGTATTCAGTGAAAATGCTGATGAGAGGATAGCCGAGTTAAATGGAGAATGTTTACTATTAGGTCTACATACCGATGTACCAGACGATATTGTGTATGAGTTAGAGAAACAAGACATAGTGGTCTATAGGGCTAGATTGAATAAGATACCCTATATGGCTAGCCAGTGTGTATACATTATAGCCTATATATCCTCTATAGAGGATTGAGAAGGCATAGCTTTATATTCTAGAAAACTTATTGTATCAGTGTAAAATAATTGATAGGAGGGTTAGAGAATATGGTGAAGCCTAAGAAACTTATACTTGTAACAGCTACTCATCACCCGCTACATAGTCTCTGGAGTAAACTCGTAGACGATATAGCTAGTGCAACAGGTCTTGAAAAGGAGATAAGACATGAAGACTACATACTACTAACGGAGTATGGAGAGACAGACGAGTATGGAATGGCTTGGCTACCTCAATTGCTCATAGAATTTGATGATGGCAGTATAAAGTTGCTATTATCTAGGATGCCGTTAAATGAAGCATTAGAGCCAGACTATGAGAAAGCTAGAGAAATAGTGCTTTCTAAGATAAAAGAGTTTGAGGGAGGATAGCCTAGTGTATGCCTAGCTATAGTGTATCAGTACCTTTTGTCCCAACACCCAAGCCTGTTGTAAGAGCTATGCTTAAAATAGCTAATGCTGGCCCTAATGATATAGTCTATGACCTTGGCTGTGGAGATGGGAGAATACTTGTTATAGCTCTACGTGAATTTGATGTTAAGAAAGCTGTTGGTGTTGAGATTCGTGAAGATAAGGTTAGAGAAGCTATTGAGAATCTAAAGAAAGCAGGTGTATTAAATAGAGCAAAAGTTATACATGGCGATATGTTTGAAGTAGATATTAGTGAAGCAACAATTGTTACACTATTTCTACTGACAAGCGTTAATGAAAAACTAAAGCCAAAGCTTGAAAGAGAGCTTAAGAGGGGTACACGCGTAGTTTCACACGAATTCCGTATACCTGGTTGGACACCAAAGAAAGTTGTAGATGTAAGAGACTCTAACTTTATATCACATACTATATACTTATACATTGTTGGAGAGCATAAGTAGTTTAAAAGAGTATCTTTCTAGCATACACTATATATCCCGTGTGGCCAACCATGAATGTGTTTGGTCTAACGGCCCCTTCCTCTACAATATAGTCTCTATAGAGTGTCTCAAAAGCTCTTATGTCAATAAATCCCTTATGCTCCTTAAGTTTTCGGACAATTTTTTCAACCTGGTTTATAGTAGGTACATAGGCTATGAATGGATGGCATGGTTTTAGAGAGTTATAAGCATGTTCTACAACATTCCATGGATCGGGTATGTCTAGTATAACAGCATCTACATCTCTCTCTTCAATACCATTTCTGATATCCATGTGTTTAAACACAATTCTATCTACAAGACCAGCTAATCTTAGGTTTTTCTCAGCAACATCTATAACATCATCTCTAATCTCGTATACATAGAGTTTACCAGTAGAACCTATCACATGGGCTATATATGTTGATAAGAAACCTGTTCCTACACCAGCTTCTACAACTCTAGAACCAGGGCCTATACCGGCAAGATATACTATGAATGAAGAGTCTTTCGGATAGATCACTTGTGTTACACGCTTATATCCATGGAGTACATCGTAGTGTAGAGGCTTAAGTATGTATGCTTTATGCCCTAGACTAGTCTTTATACACGACCCATAGGGTCTACCAATCAAATCTTTATGTCTGATAAATCCCTTATCGGTACCAAGTATTCTACCGCTTTCTACTCTAACAATGTACCTCCTCTTCTTATCAATAACAACGTATACAATGTCGCCCTCCTTTACAGCTTCTAGACTAGGTAATGTGTCAGTCCTGGTGTCATTCATCATTTTATCAGTAATACCAACCATCTTCATCCACCTACAATGTCTAGTTAAACCAGTATTTAAGGGTTTTAAATAGTGGTTCTTAACTAGTATGACTATGGTGCAGTATAGTGGCTAAGGAAAAAATGTATCTAATGAGTATAAAGCCTAAGTTTGCCTATCGTATATTCTCTGGAATTAAGAAGTTTGAGCTTAGAAGATGGTTTGGTTTAAGGCTAGAGCCTTACTCACTAGTCTTTGTCTATGCATCAGGACGTATACAAGCACTGATTGGAGAGTTTAGAGCTGGACGTGTATACTATGGTCCACCATCTAGGATCATAGATATAATAGACTCAATACCATCACCTGGTATCTACCGTGAAGATAAGTCATATATTATTGGTTCAGAGAAAGCACTTGCTATAGAAGTACTTAATCCAAAGTTGTATAAAGTCTCTATTAAATTGGATGAACTAAGGCTTATAATACCAGGTTTTAAGCCACCCTTAAGTTTTAGAGAATTAAGCCCCTATGAGCCACTCTATAGACTTGTTATAAAGAAGCTTAGGTTTCTATAGAGTATGTGTTTTTGTAAAAAACTAGTCATTTGTATCAATAGCCCATAGTTCCTTCTTTAAAAGGTCTCTAATAGCTACTCTAATAACTTCACTACGGCTACTATAACGACCTATTTTTACGAGTTCATCTAATCCCTCTACGTATATTTCAGGCATTTTAACAGTTATTAGTCTCATACGGGATATGAAGCCAGTCATTTCCTCCACCCTGTATATAGACTTTCCAGCATAAAAACTTATAAACCCTTATACATATCGGATTAAGACGTGTATTTATAAACTTTTCTACTAGCTCGTCTATGGTCTACAGCTTAAGAAGGCCCTAGAGGGGTATATAGTAGTGTATGGAATTTTATAAATGCATGGGAGTATAAGGGATGCATGTGTGTTGCAGAAGGTATTCTATACAATAGGTTATGGTGGTAGGAAACTAGATGAGTTTCTAGAAATACTACAACATTATAGCATAGGAGTATTATTTGATGTAAGAAGGTTCCCTAGAAGCAAAACACCTTGGTTTACAAGATCGTTTCTAGAGAAGACACTAGTGTCTAAAGGGATAACGTATTACTGGCTAGGAGAATACCTTGGAGGCTATCGTGGAGGGTATAGAGAGTACATGGAGACAAAAGCGTATATGATTGGCATAGAGGTTCTAGAGAAGCTATCACAACAAACACTCTATACATACAGAAAACCAGCTATAATGTGCCTAGAAAAACACCCACGATACTGCCATAGAAGATACATAGCAGAGACACTATACATCAGAGGCTATACAGTAATCCATATACTCGATAAAAACAAGACAATAGAGCATACAAGAAAAATAATAGAAGGCGCCGGGGGCGGGATTTGAACCCGCGCGGGGGTATCCCCACCGGCTTAGCAGGCCGGCGCCCTACCAGGCTAGGCGACCCCGGCTCCTAAGACTAGCTTATCTATCACTTAGGTTTATATCTCTTATCAAGAGGGAGGCCGCGGCCCCCCTACAACCCACTACCGTTTCCCACCAGAGCCCTTCCACACCCATCCTCAGCCCCGGTGACCCGTGAACGCTAGTGGCCAGGGTTAGGTTGCTCCCTTCCGGGCCTAGCCTGGTTCCCCTGGTTAAGGCGGTTAGCCCTCCCTCTCCAGAGAGGGTTCCACCTCCACTAGCCCCACGGGGCGGAGGTCATTGGTGGGTGTGGGGGTTGGTGGGGCGTGTAGTGGTGTTGTAGGGTTTTTCTGGCTCCCAGCCCTTCCTTGGGGTTTGGGAGCCCTTCCCGCGGCCTCCATTGTTTATTCCTGTTTCTGGTTTATTAATGGTTTTTGTTTATGGTATTAGTGCTAGTACTAGTATTGCTAGTGTTGTTGTGTTTATTATGTGTCCTATGTTCTTTGTCTTTGTTATTTCGTATACTAGTTTTCCACCGTCTGTTATGAATAGTGGTGCTATATTGATCATTCCTAGGCTTGCGTTTACAATGTATATCCAGTATAGTTGGTAGATTAGTGCTAGTGCTCCATTTACTCCAAAGAGACTTATCAATGTATTGCTTGGCGAGAAGCTTGTAAGGTATACTCCAAGTTTTGTGACATTACCTGGCTTTACTACATAGACTTCTCTAACAACACCATTCTCATCAACTACTTTAAAACATATTGTTGTAGTCTCATTAGCTTCAAGAACACTACGCAGTAGATCTAGTGAAGCAGTCTGGTTGTTAATCTCAAGTATAACCATGTTCTCTCTTAAACCATACTCTTCAGCAAGACCACCCTTTATAACACCAACAATAGTTAGCCCATATGGGTTAACAGTATATAGTATAACGCCAAAAACCAGTAGAGCGAGAAGTATGTTTGAAGCTGGGCCAGCCATTAAGGTGACAGCCTTACTTCTAAGACTAGCCTTACTATAGTATTCATCATCTATTTCAGTAAAGGCTATTGGTAGAAACAATAGTAGTGCAAAACCAAAACCCTTAACTTCAATACCATGGCTTTTAGCTACAAGTGCATGTGAAAACTCGTGTATAGCAGCTGCTATAACAATAGCTATAACAAAGTATAGTAGGTTTATACCAGTAATATTTACTCCAGGTACTAGTAGCTGCGGCCTACCAGGTACATGGACTATATAGAACCTTGCCAGTATAGACATGATCATTGTTGTATAGAATACGTATAAGCCATATATAGACAGAGGTATTGAAGCATAAGCTATCTTATAAACAATACTACTACTCCTAACACTAGACAACCTCTTCCAAACAAGAACAAAACCATAATAGAGTTTAAAACCATGTCTTTCAAACCAATCCCTCCTATACATATAAACAATATTCAATACAAGCCAGAAACTAAGTAAATAAGTAATAAAATATATCATCTCAACATCCAACTACACAACCCCTATGAAACCATTTAATCCTAGACATTAGCCAATAACATATCTGGTTTTAAAAGCTATTAATAACTCTTACTACAAGATACCCTATAAGGTGCTTAAACACTATATCCATGGCTTACAGTTCTAGCTATAGTACAGTATACTTTAATAAAAATATAGAGAAAACACATCTATACCCTTACCTATAGCTATCTTACAATACTCTTTAAACAACCTCTTACTACTTCCTTCTAGGCTTTACTTTTATAGTAAACTCAGATACCTTCCTACTTCTAGGGCTTACACCATGATAGTAGTTGAATACTCCATGGCACTTAGGGCATTCAAGCATTCTAACAGTATAGAATCTAAACTTCCATGGCTCTCTCAAGTCTTTAAACTCTCCCTTAAAACCACAGTAGGGGCATGTAACCATATCTACCACCCTCTACTCTATTAATTATTCTAACTTATTCCAATAATACTTTACTCTTTTCACTCTAACACTCCTTATGATAACAGTATTTACCAAAATACTTAGCTATACTATACTATCTTGCAGTTTTTATAAAAGATATAATTTTGTTTCTATAGAGTTTGTTAGTCAAATACATTCTTTATATACTCCTCAAACACTCTAGATACATGCTCTCTAGCACCTTCATCACTCTCGTCTTCAACCTTAATCCAGTGAACATACAACACCTTATGTTTCTCATCAACGTCTATAACAACTGTACCTGGAGAACACGTTATAGAGTTTACTAGAGACACTAATGCATAATCAGACTCTACATCATACGGTATACGTACAATACCTGGCTTCATTTTAGCTGGACTAACTATAATATCTAAAACTGTTGAATGCGATCTGAACTCTACAACTGTAAAGTATAGTAAAATATATGCTATGCCATAAAACCATCTAAGATAATCAAGTATTTTCCCATAATCCTTTAAAACAAACTCGCATAACATAAACCCTATGATAAACGATACTATAAAACCTAGAATAATATCAAATAAATCTATAACACCATTATAGATTATATAGAGTATAGTCAATAAGATTGCTAAGAATAAAGCTTTAATAAAACGTTTAGCCATATCTAGTCCCCTCTTCAAACTTTTTAACATCCACTATATCAAGTGTTTTATACCTATGATGCATAAGCATTACTGTATAACCTAGTAGTACTATAATTGTAAAGAATATAGTAAGGAATATAATAGCAAATACTTGTGCTAGCGGGTCAACTGCTTTTAAAGAGAAATCCATCAATTTTCCAAAAGATACTGTTGGGAAATGAGTAAATGATACTCCTATAAATATAGGTGCTATTATAAAGCCTGAATGCATGTTAAAGACTACTGATGCTAAAGCTATAGTATCTCCCAGTATAGACAACACTATTAGTTTCTTAACAATATTTGAACTAACAACTATACCATAAATACACAGTGCTATAACGATCAGTATAGTTGAAACTATATAACTCCAAAGTATGGCTTCAATCACTATAACCACCTTCTCTACCACATGTTAAAGTATAGACAAGGATTGATAAACACAAGATAACAGCTAACCCACTAAAAATATTGAAGAATAATAGAGCACCACTATAGAGTATTTCTAGGAAGTAAAGGTTTAAACTATAGCCAAAGCCTAGAGGAGCCCAGGGCTTCCATTGATTCTGCATAATATACCCTCTTACCCCACTTACCAAGCTAGCAACTGGAATAGCGAATGCTATTAGAAGTAATAGTAGCATGGATAAAACATAGTATCTCAATACCTTCTCTAAACTCCACCCTATTCTATCCAATACCTTTCTTCCAAAGACTATTGCTAGTAGCAATACTAGTATAGCTATGAAGCCTCCTCCTTGAAAACCTCCTAAAACCATGTGTCCATGAATAATAACTGATACTCCTATAACCAGTAGTAGTAACACTATGATCTTAGTTGTAGTTTTAACAATAGTATTTGAAACTCCATATCCTATAGAGAGTCTATATCCTATATCCTCCATTATTGATGGAGCTAGCATAGCTACTAGGAATAGTATAGAGAACATGATTATAGTATCTAAACACCGGTAATCCCATAATATACTTGATACTACTTCTGGACTAGCACTCCATAAACTCTTCTTCTCCCAATTATATGTTGATGAGAGAAACATGTTTGCTAATGGATTATTTGTTTTCTGTAAGGGAATTGGTATAGCTCTTGAATTAACCAATATGTATCCTAGACATAGTATAGACACTATTATAGCTAATAGCAGTAGTATGTGTTTATAAAACACTCTATTATTCATAATCCTTCACCATCTCTTCAACAAATCTTGTTTTAGACAAAATTGTTAGAAATACTATAGGATAGAGTATTGTACTTAAAATTATATAGACTGCCACTAGATCGGGTGAAGCAAGGAGGATTAGGATAAGTGTATACATTATAGATTTTCCAACTAAATACATTATTATCTTAACAAGATCCTTTTCAAGAACTATCTTGTAGACTAGTATTAGTGAACACGTTATAGATAATGATACTAGTAAGTAGATGATCAAGGGCTCAATCATTTCTCCCCAACCTCCATGTCTTCAAGGAGCTTATTCACTATAGCTTGTTTAGGTATAGCTAGTTTGAGTTTATGAGTATGTTTTGCAAGTATGTGGATGTTTGTAGGAGCTACTAGTATTAAGAGTATGGATGTTATGAGAGCTCCTCCAGCTATATAGTACCTTATAACACCTATTTCGTCTAGTGTTAGAGAGACTAGTGTAAGGCCTATTAGTGGATAAAAGCCTCCTCCAACAACACCAAGCATTACTGTATGTAGTCTAAGATAGAAGTCTTTAAGCCTATTAAATCCTATAGATGCTAGTAAGTTCATTATACTACCCACTACTATAAGGAATACTCCAATATAGTATGCTATGGCTTCAATAACCCATAACACTATACTAGCCTCCTTAGATTCTTTACAATAACTAGGTTAAACAAGTAGATCCATATTAGTAGGAGTATAGGTGCAACCATTATATAGGGTGATCTAAGTATAACGCTTAACACTACAATAATTACTACAGAATTAAATGTTAAAGCATTAATTACTAAAACTAAATCAGATACTCTACTCTCCCTCAATAATCTTATAAAGTATATTATAAAAGATACTACAAAGACAACTAAAGCCACAGTTAGTAATGATAAAGTGTAGTCAAGTGGAGGTAGGATTGAATCCATAACCTTCACCCACCTTTAACTATGTTAAATAATTGATAAGCTTGTCTTATATAATCAAGTCTATAGTTTCTATCAATGATAAACGTGGACAAGGGATCTATTATTGAAACCTTTAGATGCATATAGAAAATGCTTGTTACAAATGTAAGTATAAGTAAAGCTATTACAATAGAGTCAATTAAGATACCCCCTTGCTTACCCTTCTCTACATATCTTGATTCTCTAATAAAGGAAGACCATATTCTCTTAAAACCTATAAGGCTAAGTACTGGTCCAACAAGTATTATGAGTAGTATTGGATATAGTTTCTTCTCTAAAACTGCTTGAAATAACAACATTCTAGCAAAGAAGGTATTTAATGGCGGTATACCAATAACTGTTAAACAACCTACTGTAAAACCTAGATAAGCTATTAAACTCCTAGTTTTAACTTCAAAACACTTTATACTAATGATTGAGGTAAAGAGGAGGGATTTAGTAATAGCATATGCTAGAATATAGTATAATGTAGATGATAAGCCTAATACACTATTTAATCCCAAACTTATAACCATATACCCCATATCAAGTACTATACTATTGATTATGAATGATATAGGGTCTTTAGTTTTTGCTATTAAGATACCTCCAACAACTATGTTTAAAGAACCTATTGTTATAAGTATATAGTTGATCAGGTCTAGGATGTTAGAACTAGTAAGAGTGTATAACAGTCTAGCTATAACGTATACACTTACACATCCAACCATAGTAGCTGTAGAAGCAACTACTATTAGAGAAGAGTTTTTGTAAATAGCTGATAATAGTGGACGATATGGTATAGCACCAGCTATGACTAGGAGAGAGCTTATTAAAAGTATAGATGATATAGTGATTGCTGGTAAAGTGTCTATAGCATATCCATAGGTTTCACTAAAATATGTTCTTCCTAAACCAATTGTTTCAGCTGATACATCAGCTATTGTAAGTGTTCCAAAAGCATTATAGAGTATTAGTAATGATATAAAACATACTGTTAACACCATAGTGCTTACTAAACCATATCTTATAATAGAGTATAGCTTGGTTTGCCTAGTTCTTAAGTAGATTCTTAAGCAGTATAGAGAAATGATCATAAAGCATAGCATAACAAATAGGTTAAATAGATCACCAGTATATGTTATACCCATTAAACTAGAGTATAACATCATATAGAATACATAATACCATGGACTGTGCTTACCTCTATATACTAGATACTTATATGATACAGTGTTTATTATTAGGGACACCACACCTATGACTAGCCCTATAAAAGCATTCAGCAAATCAACTTCATAAACTATACCTAGGGGTGGTGGAAATCCAGAGAACATGTATACAAGTATTTTGTTATAAGTGAGTATATGATAGAAGATTATAAATATAAGTACTAAGTTTATAAACAATATTAGTTCTGCTATAATGAAAGCTATTGTAAACTTTTTCCTTATAAAAAGTATTAGTAGTGATGTAATAAGTGAGGCTATGATAGGTATTAAAGGTGTTAAAGCCATTATGTATGATACTGTATAGGTATCAATAACCATTATAGCACCCAAAAATGGTGCCCCTATCTCCTTAAATACTACACCTAAAATCTTTAGAGGCTATTCTATAAGAGTTTTCCTATAATCATGAACTTACTATAGAGTTATATTAAATAAATCCCTTGTATCTAGAGTTATTTATTGAAGAGCTATGGTTCGTGAGAAAGTTAAGAGAGTTGTAGAGTATAGAGAAGTAGTTTATGATAGAGAGCATTGGAGACTACTTAGTGTTTTGAGAAGTGAAGCTATTGGTTTGTTAGAGGTTTTAGCTAAGTCTGGTGTAAAAGCTATTGTACATGGTAGTATTGCTAGAGGTGATGTATGGAGTGATAGTGATATAGACGTGTTTGTACCATATCAAGTACCTAGTTATAAGATAGAGTATGCTCTAGAGACAAGCGGCTATAGTATAAGAGCAAGATATGTAGTAGTAGCAACGCCAGCAAGCACTCCTAAAGCATACATAGTACTTGATGAACTTGAGAAAAGAGTTGTAAGTTTCCCACTAGCTAAGCTATTGCCTAGAGAGTATGAGTTCTATAAGTTTGGTGGAATGCTTGATCTAGAGGGTCTTCTTAAAAACAGGCGTGTACCCGGTGTTGATAAGAGACTTGTACTTATAGAACCTACTGAGAGAGGCCACCGTGAATCACCCGTTATTGGTAGAGAAGATGAAGTTGCTAGTATAGTGGGTGTTAGTATAGATACCGTATTGGAGAGAGTACGTGTCCTTAGCCGCCGTGATCGTGTTGGACGTACAGGTGTTTTTGTTAAATACGAGTTAGTGCCTGATGAATCATTTGAGTCAGCACTTGAAAGTATAGCTAAGAGGAATCCATGGGTTAGGAGGGTTCTTGTTGAAAGAGGGTAGAAGAGTAAGGTATAGTCTTAAGACTGGTTATCTTATAGGAACACTACCTGTTGGGTGTAGGTATTGTTTGCTTGGAAGGAAGGTTGTAGTATTTATAACTGGTTTGTGTAGGGATAGGTGCTGGTATTGCCCTATATCTAGAGAGAAGCTTGGTAGAGATATTGTATTTGTTGATGAGAATAGGGTTTTGAACACCTATGATATAGTTGATGAAGTGTATAAGGTTAGTGGTTTAGGAGCTAGTATAACTGGTGGTGATCCAATACTAGTTATTGACAGGACTTGTAATGTTATCTCATTATTGAAGAAAGAGTTTGGAGAGAGGTTTCACATACACCTGTATACTAGTGGTAGGTTTGTTGATGAGAAAGTTCTTGAATGTCTTGAAGCTAGTGGTTTAGATGAGATAAGGTTCCATGTCTATAGTTATGAACTGCTAGATAGTGTTGTAAAGGCTTTAGACTATGGTTTTGATGTCGGTGTTGAAGTTCCTTTTATACCATTAGAGAACTATATAGGTTATTTAAAGAAGCTTATCTTAGAACTTGATAGAATTGGTGTAGACTTTATAAATATTAATGAATTAGAGGTTTCTGAAACAAATGTTGATAAGATTATTATGCATGGCCTAGAACCTACTGGTCTTACAGTTAAAGGGATTCATAAGAAAGCTATAGAGTTTCTTAAATGGGCTGTGGAGAATACTTCAAAAATAAACATACACTATTGTACAATAGCTTTCAAGGATCAAGTGCAGTATAGGTTTAGAATGTTGAATAAGGCTTTAAATCTAATGGGTTTACATGAGATCCCTACAAGTGAGGGCACACTTCTTAGTATAGAGCGTGTTAGTGGTAGTGTAGACTCTATTGACACTTATACAGTTATGGATAAGATAGTGTTTAACCCCTATAGAGCTTACAAGTATGTAGGTAGTGGTGTTAAAGCTTCTATAGTAGAGTACTATCCAGAGAAGAACAGAGTCTTAAATAGAAGAACTATAGTTTATTAATTCCCTAACTCTCCTCTTCTATATAGCTTAAGTGGGTATCTTAGAATAGCTATTAAACCACCTAAGCTATCTACTTGCCTTTCTACACTACTATTATATGGAGCTATAACTATATCAGCACCTTTCTTAAAGGCCTTTTCAACAATTTCCTCAACAAACTTCCTGAGTTCATCATCTTCATGTTTCAAGTATCTTTCAGAAACAACTAGTTTATCAACAGCATTATACTCTACAGCTTCAGCAACTTCTTTAACACCATATGCTATGAGAGAATCATTTTTAGATAATAGTTTTAAGAATTCATCGAGAACATATTGTGCTTTACCAATTTCTAAATCAATTAAAACTTTCTTAACAACATCTCTTCTACTAAGCTCGTAAACTCCTGAAACACCACCAGTAGATACTGTGTCATAGTATATTCTTATATCCCCAACTTTCTCTTTAACCAAGTTTCCAAGTCTATGTTTAAGATACCCTGGACTACCAATTATTAGTGCTTCAACACGGTATTTACCTATATACTTATGTATAGTGTTAGCTATTTTCTCTAAATACTTTCTAAGTTCTTCTTCATATGATCCACTTTCTTTACCAGATAAGTGTGAGTGTTCTTCAAAGAGGGTGTTAAAACCCTGGTGTGTTATAACTGCTATAGCTGTTTCATCATAGTCTAGAGCTATTAATAATATGATTCTCCTTCTAACACATGATCTCTCTATTCTTTTAAGAATGTATCTTGGCCAATGCTCTTTAACTATAGTTATAACCGATCCTATGTCAATATTTAGTGTATGATAGTGACCTTTAACACCATACCTTTCAGGTCCTACAACAACTATTCCTCTAACTCTAAGTCTTTCAGTAAATTGTTGGAACTCAACATGTTTTACTCTAACAGCTAGTGTCATAGGCACTCTTCTACCAGCTGATCCATCATCTCCTTTAACTTCTCTAGTAGTCTTTGCAATAACTATATCTCCTTCTGATATAATGGTGTATAGTATCCATATATCATCTGTTGTTTCTGGAACGAGCTTTATAACTCCTTTTTTAAGATCTTTATCTAATATCTTCAATTAGTACACCATTAACATATACCATTATATTCCTCTAGTAACCTATATTTTTCTTGGGATTAATATGATTAAAGACCATGTTGTAATACGCTGTGTAAAGGCTAATGAGCTCTATAGAGTCTATGAAATTGAAGTTAAGTCATTTAATAGAGAGGCTTATCCATTTAATCTATTCTATGCTTATTATATTTTATTCAATGATCTATTTCTTGTAGCAACATTTCTTAATAAAGTTATAGGATATGTTATTGGGGTTGTTGAGAAAGTATATGAAGAAAGATGCGGCCATATAATATCTATTGCTGTAGATCCTTTATATAGAGGATTTGGTGTTGGTAAGAAGCTTATGTTGGAGATTGAGAGAAGGATGATATTGTATAATGTATCTAGCATTTTTCTAGAAGTTAGAGTAGACAATAAGGTTGCTATAAACCTGTATAAAAAACTAGGTTATAACATTGTATCTATTCTACCTAGATACTATGGTACAGTTGATGCCTATTTAATGAAGAAAGATGTTGAACGATACCCTTATACAACACGTTAGACTATATGAATATATTGAGGTTAGATATGTTGTCAGAGACTATGGAGCTAGAGTTTTACTTCTTAGACATAACATACGAAGTTGTAGGTAATGAACCACATATCATTATATGGGGTATAACCAGGGATGGTAAGAGAGTTCTATTAAGAGATCGTAGGTTTAGACCGTATTTCTATGCCATACTTGATAAAGAAGCTGATGCTAAACAAGTTATAGGGAAGGTAAAAGCTTTATCAAAAACACGTTCACCAATAACGAGTATTGAATTAGTTGATAAGAACTATTTTGGTAAGCTGGTGAGAGCACTAAAGATCACAACTGTTATACCAGAGTATGTTAGAGAGTATAGAGAGAAGGTTGCAAAGATAAATGGTGTAAAGGAAGTTGTTGAAGCTGATATAAGGTTTAGTTTGAGATACGTTGTAGATAATGATCTACATCCATGCCAATGGCATAGAGCTGTTGTTAGGAAAGTCTCTAAGAAAATACAGTATAGAGTTGATGAGGAATACGAGATTGTTGGTGAAATAGAGGCTCTTGAAGACGCTACACCCCCTGATTTAAAGATTGTAGCATTTGATATTGAAGTATATAATCCAGTAGGAACACCTAGACCACATGTTGATCCCGTAGTTATAATATCTATAGTTAATGATAAGAAACAGCTTATACAATTTACTGCTAAGGATAAGAATGATAGAGACTTAATACTGGATTTTACTAGCTACATTAGAAAATATGATCCAGACATTATAACTGGTTATAACAGTAATCGTTTCGATTGGCCTTATCTAAGAGATAGATGTAAGTTTCTTGGAATAAAACTTGATGTTGCTAGAAGAAGTGGTGGTGAACCAGCTACTAGTACTTATGGACACATATCAATAGCTGGTAGACTCAATATAGACCTATACGACTTTGCTGAAGAGATACCGGAGGTTAAGGTTAAGAGTTTGGAGAATGTAGCTGACTACCTTGGTGTTATGAAGAAGAGTGAGAGAATAATTATAGAGTTTACAGAAATGCCGAGGTACTGGGATAATCCAAAGCTTAGACCAGTTTTTCTAAAATATGCTGCTCAAGACGCTTTAGCAACTTATGGTTTAACAGAGAAGTTTCTACCGTTTGCTATGCAGCTTTCAAGTATAACTGGTCTCCCACTAGATCAGGTTGGAGCAGCTAGTGTAGGCTTCCGTCTTGAATGGTATCTTATGAGGTCAGCTTATAGTGATGGAGAGCTTGTACCTAACCGTGTTGAGAGAAGGTATGAGACTTACCGTGGAGCTGTAGTTCTTAAGCCTAGAAAGGGTATTCATGAGAATATAGCTGTTCTAGACTTCTCAAGTATGTATCCCAATATAATGATTAAGTATAATGTTGGCCCAGACACTTACGACCCCTATGAATGTAGTGAAGAGACACACTATATTGCTCCAGAAGTTAGACACTGCTTCCGTAAAGAACCTGATGGTTTCTTTAAGAGAGTTCTAAAGACACTTATAAGTCTTAGAAAGAAGGTTCGTGAAGAAATGAAGAAGTATCCACCAGATAGTCCAGAGTATAGGCTATTGTATGAAAGACAGCGTGCTCTTAAAATACTTGCTAATGCTAGTTATGGGTATATGGGATGGGTTGGTGCTAGATGGTATTGTAGAGAGTGTGCTGAAGCTGTTACTGCTTGGGGTAGAGAAACTATAATGAAGGCTATAGATAAGGCTCGTGAACTAGGGTTAAGGGTTATATATGGTGATACAGACTCTCTATTTGTGAGTTATGATAAGGAGAAAATTGAAGAGCTTATAGATTTTGTTGAGAAAGAGCTTGGTTTTGAAATAAAGATTGACAAGATCTATAGGCGGGTGTTCTTTACAGAAGCTAAGAAACGCTATGCTGGTTTACTAGAGGATGGACGTGTTGATATAGTTGGTTTTGAAGCTGTCCGTGGTGATTGGACTGAAATAGCTAAGGAGGTTCAAGAGAGGATTACAGAGATCTTGTTAAAGGAGATGAGTGTTGATAAAGCAGTTGATTATGTTAGGCAAGTAGTATCTGATATAAGAAGTGGTAGGATACCGTTAGAGAAGCTTGTTATATGGAAAACACTGACTAAGAAGGTTACAGAGTATGGTGTTGAAGCACCACATGTTGTAGCTGCTAAGAAGCTTTTAAAAGCTGGTATAAGGGTTGATGTAGGTGATAAAGTGGGGTACATAGTTACTAAAGGTGTTGGAAAGATATCTCATAGAGTTGAACCCTATGTGTTAGTGAAGGATCCTAAGGTTATAGATGTAAACTACTATATAGACCACCAGATTATACCAGCTGCTTTAAGAATTCTAGAGTATTTTGGTGTATCAGAGCAGAGGCTAAAAGCTACTACAGCTGGTCAAAAGAGCTTGTTTGAGTTCTTTGGAAAGAAAAGATAGATTTGATTTATAGTACATCATTGTATGTTAGTATAAGTATTCCAGAGTCTTTATATGTTATATTACCGAGCTTAGTACCTATAACCATCTTGATCTTCTTTTGGCTCATAATATCCAGTAGCCGTTGAGTTATAATTCCATCCATTACTATTCCATAAACCTCTCCTTCACCTACGTCTTTAATCTTTTCAACAAGGTTTCTAACAGGTATCCTTAACAAAGGCCCCCATTCCCTATTATAGAGTATTGCTTCAAGTGTACCGTAGAGGCCTTTTATATCTTGTATGAGTTTTACTGGAATAGTGTATATTTCCTCAACTTCCCTAGCTACATGTGGTTTCTCAATAACTCGTGGTTTTTCTAATCTCTTATGTTTCTTCAAATACTCATTTATAGGTATAGCTTTAGACAATGCTTCACTAATCTCCCTACCAGTTAATTCTTCAACTTCTTTACCAGCAGGAGCTCTAGCAATATAGTCTATCTTTAAATTACTTGTTAAAAGCTCTTTTAATATAAGATCCCCTCCACGATCCCCGTCAAGGAACACTGTAACCTTCTTCTTATTCTTAGCAAGCTCTATAAGTGATCTAGGTATCTCTGGTTTAGCACCACCCAAAGCTATAACGTTAGTATACCCGTATCTAAGAAGACTTATTACATCAGCTCTCCCTTCAACAACTATTAACTCACTACTACGTTCTACATTAGGCCCTGCTGGTAATTGTTCTGGCCCATACTTTATAATCTCTGGTGGTTTAAGTACAGTCTCTATTTCCTGTAAAACCTCTCTTAGATCGGGTGTTTTCTGCCTACTCCATGTAACTAGTATCTCCTTAGCCCTCTCTATAATTTTCCTAATTTTTTCCAAACGTACATCTATTATATCAGTAATTCTTACCTCAGCACTATATGGTCCAACCTTGTCAACAGCCTCGATCATTGCTGCTATAAGAGCTGTTTCAACACGGTCTAGGTTGCTTGGTATAGTTATCTCTCCTTCAGTTCTATTACCACGTGTTTTTAGATCAACAACTATTCTACCAATCCTGCCCTTATCCTGTAATTGCCTTAGATCAAACTGTTCTCCAAGTAAGCCTTCTGTTTGACCAAATATAGCTCCTATAACATCAGACTTCTCGACAATACCATTTACGCTTATACGTGCCTTAACCAAGTATTTAGGCATAGTTGTAAACCTCCAATACTCTCTAATTAAGTAAATGAGAGTGTTATTCCTATGGGTATGAGTCAGCCTCCATATATGTCTAGAGTAGGGTGTTCTAGTGTACTTTGTAGTGTTCAGTAGATAAACTACATTAGATACTAGTTTTTATACTTGTATGAAATAAGATAGGCTAACAGTTCTATATAAAGCTAGTACTACATAGTAAGACAGAGATTTGATTAACGAGTCTCTCTACCACTCAATAAATCTATAAGATAAGTAGCCTCTCTATCAGCTTCTATCTTCCTTCTAACTGGTTCTAGATACTTTATCAATGCTTCAGCAGTAGCATTCTTTAAATCAAGTGGATGAAGCTCTCCATTAGCATACATTCTCTCTAACTCACTATACTCTTCAACAACTACTGAACCGCCATACTTCTCTGGTCTATCAATGTATAGTTTAAACCCTGGTTGACTGAACAATAGATACTTGTTTATATCAATTACTGGATTATACTCAATCTGTCTTGGAGGACAATATGCTTTCCTAATCTTCCTCCTTATATCACTAGGGCTATCGTGTACAAATATAGCTGTTTCAGGCTTACTCTTACTCATCTTAATATCTATAAGCAGTTCATCACCACTTGTTCCAACATCCATCCTCCTACCAGGACCCATTAAACCAACTAGTAACGGAGTATGTATTCCAACAACTTTCTTATAACCAAGTTTTTCAGCAACATCCCTCTGTAACATGTGAGCTCTCCTCTGATCAGTTCCGCCAAGAGCTATATCAACATCTAGATAGAACATGTCAGCTATCTGCATTAATGGGTAGATTAGTTTTGAGAAATCAGTCTCTGCTTCACCTACTCTACGGCCCATAATAGTTAGTGCTCTCTTAACACGTGCTAGTGTAGTATGTTTAGCTGATTTAATAAGTAGTTCCCAGTAGTCCTTATCACTAATAAGTTCTTCAGCATCAACAAACTTTATACATGAAACATTAACACCTATCCCATCCATAACCTTCCTAACAAGACGGGCAGAAGCTCTTATAAGATCCATGTTTCTACCAAGCTTATCATTTATATATGCATGCCATGTAGCTTCTAGAACAAATGTTTCAACACCAGCTTCTAGGAAGTCTCTAATCTTATTCATCCATATAAGCCAACCTATATGTACAAGACCACTTGGCTCAAAACCTATATAGGCTCTAGGATGATCCTTCTCTCTAAGAACCTTCTTCAACTCATCTATAGTAACTATCTCAACAACATTACGTGATACTAGACTAAACCTGTCTAAACCCATGGAGACACCATAGAGGTTTTCTAAACACTAGAATATAAGCGTTAACAACATAGTTTTAAAGATTACGGCCTTCCTCCCCTAGAGAGCTGTCCCCCACTACTAACACCCGTATTCATTAGAGCCTTCTACGGCTCAACTCCTACGGGCTCTCTATAGTGGGAGCGGGGTTTCCTCTCTAGGGGAGGAAGGCCCCGCTATAGACTATGTCTTAAGTGGTGTAAAAAATTATGGATAAACTAGTTCTTCACCCGGTTTTAATACAGCAACTCTTACCCCCAGCTTCTCTTCAACAATACTCTTAAACTTCTCCGGATCAGCTCTTATCAATGGGAATGTATTATAGTGCATTGGTATAACAGTCTTTGGCTTAAGCAGCTCAACAGCTTTTACAGCTTCCTCTATACCCATAGTATAGTGTCCTCCTATAGGTAGCAACGCTATATCAGGCTTGTATAGTTCATGGATAAACATCATTTCAGTAAACAAGCCTGTATCACCAGCATGGTAGACTCTATAGTCTTCACCACCAACAACTATGCCAACAGGTACTCCATGGCCACTACTGTGTAGAGCTGGTGTAAATACAAAGAATACATCGTTAACACATAGTCTACCACCAATATTTCCATCAACTGTTTCAACACCTTTCTTACCTAAACTAACAGCTAGGTCATATATAGCTACGATCTTAGCGCCAGTCTTTTTAGCAATAAACTCTGCATCACCAAGGTGGTCCCCATGATCATGTGTTACAACTACATAGTCTACTTTAGAAACCTCTCTAACATAATCGCTAGGACTTATTGGAGACAATGGATTGCTAAGCCATGGATCAATTAATACGATCTTATCCTTACCATCAAAACCTCTAAACCTTAATTCAAAAGTAGCATGCCCGAAATACCTTATAGAACCCATAACACTCCCCCTTTTGCTTGGTACTAGGAATATAGTTTAGTATGAGAAACCTAATTAACTTCTACTCTATAATCATGACATTAGTGGTCTAGAGTTGTTCTAGGGTGTAGTTTCTTGGTTAAACTATCTGAAGAAGATGTTAAAATGTATTTAAAAGCTGGAGGTATAGCTAAACGTGTTAGAGAATATGCTTCTAGAATAGCTAAGCCTGGCCTAAGTGTTCTAGAGTTAGCTGAGTCTATTGAAGACAAGATACGTGAGCTTGGCGGTGAACCAGCTTTTCCAGTTAACATATCTATAAATGAGGTTGCCGCACACTATACACCAGTAATTGATGATAAAACCGTTATACCAGGTAACTCTATTGTAAAGATCGATATTGGCGTTCATGTTAATGGATACATAGCTGATACAGCTACTACAGTATCCTTTAATCCAGTCCATGAATCCCTATTAGAGGCTAGTAGGCAGGCTCTAGAGAAGGCTATTGACTTTCTAAAACCCGGCGTCCGTGCATGTGATATTGGTAGAGTTGTTGAAGAAACTATATCCTCATATGGTTTTAAACCTATACGCAACCTCTCTGGACACAGTATTGATAGATACCTTATACACTCTGGCTACAGTATACCCAATTATGGTGACTCATGGATCAAGTGGAGCTTTAGTGAAGGCGTATACGCTATAGAGCCTTTTGCTACAAACGGTGTTGGATTTGTACGTGAAGAAAGTGTTGTAACAATATTTTCTCTTAGAAGTACTCGTGCTAGACTATCTGTTCTTGAGAAGAAGGTTGTAAATGATCTGTGGAGTAGTAGAAGATCTCTACCTTTTTGTGAAAGATGGCTTAGAAGCTATTCTCGTTCAATAGAGGGTGTTAGAGGCATTATACAATCACTTATACGTAAGGGTATTCTACACCTATACCCAGTTCTTGTAGAGAGGTCTGGAGGCTTGGTCAGCCAGTTTGAACACACACTAGTTATTTATAGAGGGGAGGTTATTGTTACAACAATTTAGTTGGCTACGGTTAGTTTATAGTAGAGTATAATATATGGAGAATAAATGGGACTAGTAGAGAATATAGGGTAGTGTGGTAGAGGAATGGCTGATTGGACACAGTATATAGGTCAGCTAATATTCATCATATTTATTATAATGCTATTTACTGGTGTTAATCAACGTATTCAGATGAAGATATGGGCTTATGATATCCGTAACAAGCTCAATGTTATAAAAGGCTATGTTGAAGAAGGGAGGAAGCGTATAGAAGATGCTATGAGAAGACTTGGTGTTAAAGAACCCTCCCATATTGTTTCTAAGTACTTGGATTTCTTTGTTATAGAGCCTGTTGATATTGAGCCTACTGATATAATCCGTAGGCTTGATCACTTGATAACTACTCGTGAGAATGTATATAAGGATTCTCTAGCACGTATACTACCAAGTGTTAGCAGGTATGAGAGGAGTTTATTAGAGTCTTCACTAGAGATTGTTGGTGCACTAAACTATGTCTATAAGACTGTCCGTCACTACCTACTTCTTGGTGAGAAACACAATAACTGGATACTCCTTATGCAACTAGAGTTTCTTATGCCAGAGATTATGAGGATAGTTAATACTTATAGAAAAGCACTAGACCCATTTATGACTGGTAAACCTGTTGGAGACGCTGCCGGACCACTGCTTGCTTATAGATTGCTTGAGAAGGGCAAGGTTTTATCTAAGAAAGTTGTTGAAGAAACAGTTGTTGTAGAGACATG
>CAYZRH010000033.1:0-26352 GCA_964480805.1 uncultured Desulfurococcaceae archaeon | reverse complement strand
GCATAACATTTGGTCATAATTCTATTTTATTATAGATGCCTCCAACGATGAACCCTATTTATGTTTTAAATAAGAATAATTAGTATTATTTAGAATGTCTTGATTAAGGAATGTACTTATTTTGGGATTTGATAACTATGGTGTTAGGTGTAAGGAGTGGGTGTGAGGTATTGTCTTCCATGACCTATAGACTCTACTGGTTTCTTATGAATAAGGCTTATTCTCTAGATCTATGTGATAGTAGACAGTACTACTTAGGCCGTTTACCAGTGGAGTTACTCTATGATGTTAATGTAAAGAAGGAGCGGGTAGGGTTGTCACAAGTTCCTGAAGACTATGTAGAGCTTATGGCTAGTGAAATCTATGTCTACGATCCAGTTAACTATGTAGCCTATGCTACTGGTGTATACTCTGGAGTAAGTCGTCCAACAAGTAGGCTACATACTTTACTACATATAGGTAATGGTTTTATTGAAGTTGTAGACCATGGTGTTGATGGTAGGGGTTCATCTTATGGAACTATTGTTAATGGACAACTACTACCACGTGGTGGTTTGGTAAGAGTTGCTTCTGGTACAGTAGTTGTTGGTGAGAGAGTTTTCTATATAGCCTTTGAATATGAGGGTAGATGGTATACATCTATAGACCCCTATAGAACAGTCTATGCTACACAAGAGGTTTTAGAAGAGTTTAGACGTACAAGAATACTAAGGAGTAGTCGTGAGACAAGTAGTAGAGATGTTTATCTAGCAGAACTAGATCCTAGTGAAGCTAGTAGATTAGGTAGACTTAGACTAGGTGATCTAACCATATTATTCACAGGATCAGGTATTTATAAGACTATAGTACTCTATCAGTTATCAAAAACTCTACGTGATATAGAGGTAATGTTATTTAAGGGATCTAGATCTAGTGATATAGAGCATATAGTACGTGGATTAGTAAGTACGAGAGACTATGTTGATGTAGTTTCAGGTAATAAAGAGGCTAAATGGCTTATGGAACAACTTATACATGCTGTTAACTTGAGGATGTCTAGAGAGAAAATTATTGAGTTAATAGATAAGATTGTTGATATACTAGATAAGCTATACCCACACTAGCTAAGTCTACGTTTAACTCTATATGTGATCCTGAGTACTTCACCAATTTCTGGTCTATCCATAGGCTCTCTAGCTAGACACTCCATAATCACTCTAGCTATATCCTCTGGTAAATCACTACGATACTTGATAATAGGCTCTATACGGGCCTCCACTATCCTCTTATGAAGCTCATTTAAATCAATTAATTCATCACACCCTAGGAATGGATGTATACTAGTAGCGGCTTCATAGAATACTAGACCATACTGGAATACATCAACTTTCCAAGGCTCTCTAATAGCCCCAATGACTTGTTCTGGTGCTGAATAAGCTTCTGTACGTGGAGGCAAGTATTTAACTCCTATAGTCTTCTTAAGTTCTTGGAGTGTACGTGCACTACCCCAATCACTAAGTTTGGGGACACCATTAGCTGTAAACAGTATGTTTTCAGGCTTAATATCCATATGGAATACGCTCATGTGATGAGCTATGTTAAGTGCACTAGCTATAGCCTCCATAATCCTTAGTAGTTCATTTAACTCAAGCCTTTCTCCCTCTCTAATCCTATCTCGGAGTGAACCACCAGCCATATACTCCATAGCAATCCATGGAGCAGGTCTTCCACCATAATCAATTATCTTAACTATATGTGGATGACCTAGATCACTGAGTTCTTTAGCCTTAGAAACCTCATTGATGAAAACCTCTAGCATTTCAGTAGGCTTAATTGTTTTACCAATAGCTTCTATAGGGATCTTGTAGAGCTTAATAGCTATACTTGGATCGCTTTTACAGAGATATACTCTAGCAAAACCGCCTTCACCAATCAACTTACTATCTCTAAACTCTCTACAAACAAGTACAACAGATTTTGATGGAATAGGTATCTGAGTCTTTAACTCTGATCTACTAGTTAGTGGAGCCATGGGCTGTATTGGAGGTATCTCTACTTCTACCTCTGGAGGTTTGATTCTTGGTGGTTTATGGATAGCTTCTATAATCTCTTTTATCCCCTTATCACAAGCTTCTACAGCTCTTCTAGCACTCTCCTCTATATCCCGGAACCCATATTCAATAGCTTCATCACCTATTGAGAGAAACTCTGCTCTAGCTTCTTTAAGTTCATCAATAGCTCTAGCATACTCACCACTAGATGAAAGCTTTCTTGCACGTTCAACTCTATCTTCTACAAGTTTGTAACGAGCTTGTAACATAATGTATCTAGTCTTTTGTAGAAGATCTTCTGTCTCTTTAAGCCTCTCACTTAAACCATATCCTCTACAATAACCAATAAGATCCTCTATTCTACCAATAAGTCTTCTACAACCCTCTACTACATCACCAAACCTACCTCTAGTAAATAGTTCCTCAATACCCTTATACTCCTTAATAAGAGGGTGTAAACGTGCAAGAGCAATACAGTTAAGACAACGATCTTCAAGACTTAGGATAGACGGAATAAGATCGTTGAAGCCATTCTTAGAAGCAATAGTTTTTGACTCATTCAATACCTTGAGGGCTTCTTCACAAAGTTCTTTAGCCTCACTATAGCCTTGAGAATCTATCTTCTCTAAAGCCTTCTTAACATCTACACCAGCTATAGTGTATAGTGTGGATGCTATATTCCAGAGAATAGTTCTACGGTGATCATTGAGTACGTTAATCACTTCTTCTTCACTACGTTCACGAGCAAGATCAGTAGCTTTATCAGCTATATCTAGAGCCTTTCTCCACAGTTTAAAAGACTCTCTACAATCTCCCCGATCATAGGCTTTCCTAGCTTTCTCCTCAACACCACGGAATAACTTGAGTAGATAATCAGTAGTAGGCTCAAGATCGAGTAGTGCTTGATTAAGATACTCTATAACCCTAGGTAACCGGTCTAGATCACTTAAACCCTTTATCCCATGGAGAATCCCCTCAGCTCTACTAATCTCCTCCATAGCCTTCTTATATAGAGAACCAGGTTTCCTTGGAGACCTCCTAAGCTCTTCAATAGCCTTCCATAAACCATCAATACACTCTCTCACATGATAAGCCTTAAGAAACTCACTAACCCTACTAGAAACCCTACCAATCTCCCCAAGCAACCAAATCCTCTTATCTCTAAACTTTCTACACACACTACTTGAGTCAAAACCCTCTACATACAATCTCCTACAATCCATATAAAGATCCTTTACTTCATCATAAGCCTTAGAAACCCTATCTACATCCTCAAGTACACCTGCTAACTCCTCCATAAACCCATCTGTAACAACACCTTTACACAGAGGCACGAGATCAAACAAACACCTAGCCAAAAACTATCCCCTCTCCTCTCCACCCTCTACTAAGGATATCCTTTGACTCTCTTTCCACCAAACCAATGATTTAAGTACACTATATACTCTATCAACTTTCCCAAACATCTCATCTAATTCCTTAAGATATCTCTCATAAACTATCTCTATACAATCCAGTAAATACCCTGAAACAAATGGGATAACAAACACTATATATACTGAAAGGATAGAGTAAGAAGACAGTTCAAGGAATAGAGTATATGAAGAAAATAGAACAAGGGATAAGCTTATTCCAATCGAGAACATTAATAATAGGAAAATGAGTTAATAAACATTGGATTATACCTTAGCTTCCCCTCAAAAACCCCCTCAAAAACACCAGTTATTGTGAGAATAGTAGCCATAATAAAAATAAATGTTAGAATACCCACTGTAGCTATATAAGTGCTGGTGTCGAAGAAAGCCGGTAAAACTATAGCATATGGTATACTAAGGTATACTATGTATATTGGAAGTAGTGAGAGTAATATATGGGTTAATCCGTATCTCCTGCTCTTGAATGGATTAGGGACTCTATTACTAGTGAATAAATCAATAACAAGGAGATGTGATGGACATGTAGCTATTGCAATTGCGTATACAATTGCGTATGCTAATTTATCTGGTAAGGTTAATGGAGAATATATAGATACTAAGGCTATACATGTAACCATGTATTTCATTAAGAGTAGAGCCCATAGAACTATAATACATGATAGTATAGTGAACATACTAGTTTTTAGCTCAACTTTGAACGATAGCGTTATAGCTAATGCTGTTACTAGAACTACTAGTATATTATGATATGGTAGTCTTATATAGAACCCATGGAACCTCCTTGAAGAAGGCTCTAGGATATTTACTATTTGTGGACTATCTACTTCAACTACTACTATAGCCTCAGACAACGTAAAACTATATACAATAGTGTATACACCAGGCTCTACAACAACGCTCTACAACAACTATAGTCCCTGGCCTAACAGTATACACTTTATCATCAACCGTGAGAACGCCAGTAAAGTAATCACCAATACGTAGACCAACAAGCCCATTTGATTTAAGATATTCTATTATGTTAGGTAGAGACATTAGTTTATAAGAGTCATCAACATCTATTACATCTAATGGAAGTCTTTCTAGAGCATCTAGTATCAACTGGGTTTGTCTATGTGGTGTATCTGGGTGATCGTCGTCATAGCATCCTAAATGGAGCCAGTAGAACCAGTGGTTACCAATACTTACATTAAATAACGCTACATGAACCCGATCACTAAAGTCACTGTCTACAGCATAATAGATATCTGTAGGCTTAGCGTACGGTATGTCATTAAGTCTATCAGCATAGATATAATGGCCATCATTCCAATTGATATCTTCTCTCTCTGTCCATGGGCTTTTCCAGTCTAAGTAATAGACATGGCCGTCATAGCCATATAGTTCTCCTTCCATGTCTCTTCCTGCTAAATGGTCTATAAGCCATGCTGTACCATAGTCTATTGTTACTAGTAGTTGGCCCTGGAATCTATGTATGTTGTAGGGGAAGCCTGTGCTTGCTAGTACTAGTATGTTGTATAGACTCCAGTTACTTGGTACATCTTCTGGGTCTTTTATCACGTGTATTATAGCCCAGCTTGGTAGTATATTGTAGTCTGGATGCGGTGAGTCACTATCCCAAGCACACCATAATACCCATATCCATATCCTTATCTCTCGCTGTGTTGTCTGTCCAGGTTCTTGTTGTATCTGTTTTGTTTGTACTACTTGTGTGTCTAGTGTTAGAGTTATAGCTAGGATTATGAGTACTAGGAGTATTGTTGTATCTAAAGGTTTTCTCTTAATAACCAGATCCAGGGTACTCTCCCCATGAGGGAGATGTTCTACTATGTGTTCTCCTATAAAGTTACTATAGAGTGTAGGTGTGTTTAGGTGTTCTACTATTCCTGGTTTTGTCTAATAGTGTAGTGGGAATGGTGTTTTTATCTAGTTAGCTGTGTAGATGAAAGGGTTTTTAGTTTAAGTCCTTAAGCCTCTATCTCCTTGTGTTGATAAGACTGATTGTAATAGAGACTTTGAAGTAGACTTGTACACCGCCATAGGGATATGTAGGGAACCATATAAAATAGTCAGGGGAGGCCTTGTTTAGACAAGAAGACCTAGGATGTATATAGTCACTGATATAGCTTATACTTTAATACATTCCTTTCACTAAGCACTAGATCCTCCAGCTCTGGCTTAGAGAGTCTAAGCACTATCTTCTTGAGAGGTCTAAGAACAATGGAACAATCTCTCTTAAACTCTACCACTAAGTAATCACCCTTACCAACACTTAGATGCTTCAGAATACGTTTTTAAGAACTGTATGGCCTCTATCATCATAGATCTTTATAACCTCTATGTCAGTCATTAGTTATTATCCCCTAATGGTATTATGTGTATCTTTTGATTAAATAAAGCTCTTCCAAGAGATCTAGATAACCCGCTAAGTACATAGTTAATATTAAAAATCTGTATACAGATCTACTAGTAATGGTGTATATTGTGAGTGCTGTATTAAGTATACGTATTCCACGTAAGCTTAAGGAGGAGATGGATAAGTTAAAGAAGTATGTAGATTGGAGGAAAGAGATAACTAGTTTTATAGAAGAGCGAATAAGATATCATAGACGCCGTCTAGTTTTAGAGGAGATTCATAGAGTTCTTGAGAAACATCCCGTATTACCAAAAGGATCTGGCGTTAGGAGTGTGAGAGAGGATCGTGATAGTCATTGATGCTTCTTCACTAGCTAAATATGTTCTCAGAGAGGAGAACTGGTTTAAAGTAGAAAAGTATTTATATAGAGACAATATATTGTCTATAGATCTATTGTTGAAAGAAGTTTTAAATGCTATATGGAAACATTGTACACTGTTAAAGACTATTAGTTATGAGATAGCTCTTAACAAGAAAGGTATTCTCTATAAACTAGTTAAAGAGAATGTTATAGTCATTGAATCAGAAAGTAAGTATTTGGACAAGGGGTTTACTATAGCAGTTGAGAACTATATACCAATATATGATGCACCTATATAGCACAAGCATTAGAGCATAAAGCTAAGCTATTAACAAGTGATGAAAAACAATCAAAAGTAGCTAGAAAATATGGAATCACCACTATATACATTCCTTAAACACGCTAATATACCTATTTACAATTATATTTCTTACTATTACCTCTGTAAATTCTATAAAGCTTTGTTAAGCTCCTTAGTAGTAGAAGCTATTAGATTAAGATAGTGTGCTAAAGAATTTGGTAAAGACTCTAAAGAGCTTGTAGAGATCGATAAAACTAGATTATATGAAGGAGTTAGGGAGATAGTAGTTGATAGAGAGAGTGCCATTTAACAATTGATACTAACTATAGCGAGCCAGTTAGTAGTTCTTTATTCTTTACTATATAGTCTTTGTCTTTAATCTTGTTTCACTATAGACATCCTTTTTATATGGTAGATCAAGTACTAGTCTTAATGCTAACCCATTATAACCTAGTATTAGTGTGTTACCATATAGTTTACCACTATAGATGATTTCCTTGATAGGTATTTCTATATTATTTACAAACTTTGGATCGTTAGTTAGTAATAGTATGTGTGGTGTCTCTAGTTCTGGAAGTTCTATTATACATTCACCTTGTGTTTCTATGCTACATAGTTTTGTATTGAATAGTGTATATAGTTTCTTAGGCTTTACTATTTCTAGTTTAACTCTTTTAGAGGATTCTCTCCTATAGTATATCCTAGCCTTCACTATATTCTTATCCAGATCAATGTGTGCTTCAGCATAATCGTTTTTATAGCTTATTTTTAGTACTCTATTTTCTAAGTCTGGATAGACACTGTATAGTGGTATTAAGAGGAATTCAACACCTTTATACTTGAATAAATAGCCAATACCTTCACATAATAACTCAGTTAATACATCACCATATGCTTTCCTACGAATACTTGATACTTTAGCAATAAATAGGTATGGACTAGTTTCTCTAAGACTTATTTCTCTACTAGCTTTCTCTAACCTCTCACACTTTATACTAGACTTATATCTACCCCTATATAGTGTCCTATATATTGATACATGTGCTTTCTCTACAGAATCTACAGGCAGTAGTATACTTGAGTCTCTATACTCAATCATATCTTTCAACTCATTATAGACCGCATACACTCTTTCTACAGACTTAGATACATAACTTCCATAGAGACTAATAACTCCAAGCACTACTAGAGCAAACATAAGCTTATACTTATCAGTAGACTCAATAAATACATCACATATAAAGTATAGAGAGAAAGCTGTAATAAACAATACTACTGATATAGATAGAAACAGTACTGCAAAACAAGTCCTTATACCCAACAGTACTCTAACAAACTTAACCATACAACCACCTACTAGTAACATAGTTCATAGCCTATGATCTATTAATCCTACTACTAAACTAATACATAATATAATAATGATGTTTTAAGTATATAGCCCAGTTAATTAGTTAAGTGTGGGTTTATCACAATTCGGTTCTCAAAGTATTCATCACAACTTTGTTATGATGGAGATATTTTCTCTATTAGCTTTTCTAGTCTTTTAAGTAGCTTATATGTCTCTTTTAGAAATATATCAATGTCTTTTGGATCAATTACTTCATCGTAGAAGTTTATATGAAGTTTATGTACTAAGAGGGAAGTTTTATAAATATCCTCATCTTTAAGTTCTTTAGCTATCTCTCTCATAAAATCTATTACCTATTTATGAGTTCCTAATCTATAGCCTCTTTTAGCTGCTAGAGCTTTAATTGATTGTACCATAGCTCCCCATAGTAGTTCAGATGCTTTTCTATACTCTCTTCTAGCTAGTAATTTCTCTGCATTAACCAAGTATTGATCTCTTGTCTTTAGATAAACTCTATAATCTATAGACATCAAGACCCCTTAGACTCTATTTCATAGGATAATATTCTTCCATCCTTATTACTAATGACTATTTTAACAATTCTCTCAGATAAAACACCTACATCAAACTCTAGATACCACCTATCCTCATCCTCTCTATAGCTAGCTCTAAGTAGTCTATGAAACTAGTATCCAGCTTTCCTCTCTAAAACTCTACAGCTCTCTCTACAACCTCCTCAAGAACCATAGAGACTCCAATGCTTATTCATACTTATAGTATATGTAACTGTTTCCTTGTTTGTAGACTTTCATGTTTTGTTAAATGTTTGTTTAATAGGTTTGTTATGTGTGAATAGTGCAGTGTTGACGATATTCTATAGTTCCCAGTACCTAACCCGATAGTGAATGAGAGTAGGGTGGAGAAGTTGTGATGAATTAGACTATAGAAATCCAGAAAGACTGTATGAAGAGTAGTTTATATCACCTCTATACTTACTAGATAATTAGATAACACTGTTTCCTCAAAATACATGGTTTGGTAACGAGTATCAGTCATACTTAACTCTATATTGTTATCCATTTACCTATAGGATTCTCTATTTTCGGTACTAGCTTCTTTATAGTTGGATGGAGGAAGTGTTTATCGTTGGTATAAGCTATATCTATAATCCCCTTTAACGGTATTATGCATAAGTAATCCCATACATGTATTCCAGATAAACTACTTAACCTTAATGATTCTCTATAATGCTTCCTCTTAACCTCTACTACTACAGTCTTTGAACTCCTCATAAGTTTTTTAATAATTTCTAAAGCTAGTCTTTTATTCATTCTAATACCTCTAAATGCTAGAGCATGATATATCTCAGCTAACTGATGAGTTGTAACATATAATACATGACCTAGTATAGCATCTCTTACAAACCCGTTAGCCCTACTATGTATTTCTAATGCTTCCTTATACTCTTCCTCATCCTTAAACCTCTCCTTATATGGTTTTTTCAATGCATAGACCCATAACTGTGTATCAATAAATATATTCAATCTTAACCACCTATATCACCATAATCATATTCTTCAAAATAATCCTCACGATCGCCAAGGGCTTTAACCTCTTTTAACATCTTTATCAAATCTAGAGTATCCCTATCAACTGTCTTCACAAGCCTTATCACTATACTATCACCTCTAACCTCTATCTCTACTTCATCACCATCCTTGATCCCGAGAGCTTCTAGTACTTCTTTACCAAGGTATACTTGGCCTGCATGAACTCTTCTCTTAACTAGCAACTAGTATTCACCAGATACTAACTAGTAGACAGTAGTATTTATTCTTACCATATATTAGATACATAAAGTTTCCTTGAAGAACCTACTATGAGATTAATATTCTAGTATAGAGACTACGTCTATAAATAGCTTAATCTAAGTTATAGATTTATGTTATTCATATTAAGTCTTTATATCTTAATAAATTGTATAAACCCAAACTAACAGAACGAGTTTATAGAGAGGTTATTGGATAAAATTACCGTGTATTTAGACTTCCTTATGATAGTTAAAGAAAATTTATAGAGTATTGTATAGTAAGGAATGTTTAAGGCTATATTTTTTCTGGATATGGTGGATAGATCTCTATAAGCTTATTCTTTAACGCTATCTCCATATACTTTCTTGGACGATAGATTAGTTCACGGATCTCAGCTTCTAGTTCTGAACGTGATAGCTTTCTACGTGCTACACCTTCCTCCATAGCCTTTTCAGCTACAGCAACTGCTTCTTCTACATAAACCTCTGGCTCATCCATAGTAGGTACTATATAGTCTTCACTCAACCCCTTCTTTTCAGCATAACCAGCTATAGCATATGCTGCTGCAAGGAACATTGAGTCTGTCATCTTCCTTGAACGTACAGTCAGTATTCCACGGAATACTGCTGGGAACCCGAGGCTATTATTGATCTGGTTGGGGAAGTCACTACGACCAGTAGCTACTATTCTAGCTCCAGCTTCTCTGGCTTCCCAAGGCCATATTTCTGGTACTGGGTTAGCCATAGCGAATACTATTGGGTTATCAGCCATGAGTTTAACCCACTCCTTCTTAATAATACCCGGTCCTGGCCTAGATGCAGCTATTACTACATCAGCGTCTTTCATAGCCTCCCGGATACCGCCTGTTACTCCTTCAGCATTTGTCTCCATAGCTACACGGTACTTCCATGGGTTCTTAACCTTAAGTTCTTCAATATCTGGTCTATTTGGATGTAGTATACCCTTACTATCAACAACAACCATTTTCTTTGGATCAGCACCTGCTATACGGATATACTTTATAGCAGCTGTATTAGCTGCACCAGCACCTATAAACGCTATCTTTACTTGGCTAAGCTTTTTACCAACAACTTTTAATGCATTAACCAGCCCAGCTAGTGTGACGAGTGCTGTACCCTGTTGATCATCATGCCATACAGGTATATCTAGAATTTCATTAAGCTTCTCTAGTATATAGAAACACTTAGGACTCTCAATATCCTCTAAATTAATAGCTCCAAAACTTGGCTCTAGAAGCTTTACAACTTCTATAAGCTTATCTGGATCACGTGTATTGACTACAAGAGGTATAGCGTCAACACCACCTAAGAACTTAAACAATAAAGCCTTACCCTCCATAACAGGCATACCAGCTTCTGGACCAATACTACCTAGTCCTAGAACACGTGTACCATCACTAACAACTGCAGCATAGTTCCACCTCAATGTATACTCGAAAGATAGATCCCTGCCCTCCTCATAGATCTTCTTACAAGGACCGGCAACACCTGGTGTATACCATATAGCAAAGTCCTTAAGCTTTAACACTGGTACTTTTGGTACAACCTCTATCTTACCCTGATACTTTAGATGAAGTTCATTAGCAATTTTATACCAATCAACCCTCTTCTTCTCAGACAAGAGGCTAACCACCCAATTAAACCTTAACACACTTGTTTAAGTAAAAAACTTTATTGTATAGACCATGTTGCCTCCTAGACTAGAGTACTTTAATAGATTTTAGTAAAACCCTCTCTCCACGATAATCTGGTAGTACTATAGGAGACTTCCTAGTCTTTGGAACACCTAGTTTCTCAAGCTCCATAGTGTACTTCCTGAGATGACCTAGAGAGATCTTTGGCTTAACACTAGTTTCTTTAACAAGCTTTGCAGCAGTTAACCCAGCTCTACGTCCAAAGACTGTTATGTCTAGTAGTGAGTTACCCATCAACCTATTACGACCATGTACACCACCAGTTACCTCACCAGCTGCTAGTAGTCCTGGTATAGGCTCTCCACTTGGTTTTAACACTCTAGTATATACATCAATCTCTATACCACCATTCTGGTAGTGGAGTGTTGGATAAGTTAGTACTGGTTCAACAGTAATGTCTATACCATGTCTAATAAACTGGCGGTACATAGCTGGTAGGTTCTTCTTAATAGTACCAGGTCCACGTACCTCATCAATCATTGGTAGATCAAGCCATACACCACACGCACCAGTTGGTGTAACTATTCCACGTCCTTCAGCACACTCACGTATAATAGCTGATGCTACAACATCTCTTGGCTCAAGCTCATATATGAACAGCTCTCCATGAACATTAACAAGCTGTGCTCCAAGACTGCGGCACTTCTCTGTAATAAGTTCTCCACGTATAGCCTCTGGCCAAGCAACACCCGTTGGATGATACTGTGCTGTATCCATGTCCCGCAGGTTAGCTCCTACACGGTAAGCCATTACTATACCGTCAGCTGTTGCTCCATAATGGTTTGTTGTTGGAAAGCCTGCTAAGTGTAGTCTTCCAAAACCACCTGTTGCTAGTATAGTCACTTTAGACCTAACTATATAGTACTCACATGTCTCAATATTCCATAGTACTGCACCAGATACACCACCGCTATCAGGGTCTGTAAGCAACTCAATAGCTGGTGTAAACTCTAGTACACGTACACCACGGTTTAAAACCTCATCCTTAATAACTCTCATAATCTCTAAACCAGTATAGTCTTTAGCACAGTGAAGCCTTCTACGGCAAGCACCACCACCACTATACTCAACCATCTCCCCCTCACCAGTCTTATCAAACATGACACCTAGACCCTCAAGCCACTTGATAATAAATGGAGCATCAGTTACAAGTGCTTTAACAAGCTCTGGCTTATTAGCGAAATGACCGCCACCCATAGTGTCTAGATAGTGGAGTACTGGTGAATCAACAGGTCTATCAGCAGCTTGTATACCACCCTGTGCTTTAACAGTATTAGCGTCTCCAAACCTAAGCTTTGTAGCTATAAGTATATTCTCTGGATCAACACCACTATACACAGCCCATAACGCTGCTGAAGCAGCTGCTCCACCACCACCAATAACAAGTATGTCTACATCATAGTCTATACTAGACAAATCTATACTGTCAATATCAACTGCAGGCCATGACTCAAGAAGATCTGCTACCTCATTATAAACTATAGTTCCCTTACAAGAACCTATTCTTAGAGCCCTCTTAGTACCAGGCTTATAGTCTGGATGCCATTTCCTTACAAGCTCCTCTCTCTCACCAAGACTTAGCCTCCTATACCTCATCTTCAAACGATCAGGCCTTGTCTCTTCAACAACCTTTATCAACTTACGGATTTCATGTGGATAACCAGTTTGTATAGACACTTAAACCACCCCCACCATGATCAGGCTTTCTCGATCTCTCTTTCACTATATAGTCTCTTAAGCTCTTCAATAGGTGTTTTCATAAGCTTTTCAAGTTCTTCTTCATACTTTCCTTCCTCAATCTCTTTAACACGTATCTCTAAGTGCTTAGCTTTAGGTAGTATGTATTTACCATAGAGTCTACGTACTAGTTGGAATAAGTGTACATGCCTTATCTCTGCTGGACACCTTAGAGAACATAGTCCACATGATATACAGTCGAATATAGTGTTAGCAGCTTTAGCTATATCACCACGTATAATTGCTTGAACAGCATCCATAACATCTAGTCCTTGTGGACAAGCTTTTGTACAGGTATTACATGCTACACACCTTGTAACCTCTGGAAACAGTGCTATTATAGAGCCTGCGTCAGGCTTTAACTCCTCAATATTGTATCTAGGCTTCTCCATTGGAGAATATGGTAGTATAACCAAGTGCATACCATCTTCAGCAATAGTCTGGCATGCAAGCCCTATTCTAAGCTTGTATTCTCCAGGCAACCTATATGCTGTAGGACACGCACCACAGAATCCACCACGGCATCCAACACCACGTACTAGCCGGAAACCAGCATACTCTAGTGCCTTCATAATAGTTAATCCTTCCGGAACCTCATAGGCTCTACCCATAAAGTATATACGGATCATCTTCTTACCAACTACACTCCCTCTTGACTGGGTAAGAGTTTTCTCAACCAAAGAAACCACCCCCTTCTAGGGGTTTTTCTTTAGAAAGAACTCTATCAAAAAACTCTTTCACATCTTTTGAAACAACATTATCAAGACCCATTACATAGGCTAGATACTCAGATAAATAAGCTATAGTGATCTCTGGAGGCCTCTTCATACTCTCAAGAGCAAGCCTTAGATTATAATGGCATAGCGGGCATATTGTAAGCAATACATTAGCTCCACGGACAGCGGCTTCACGTATAATACTAGAACTCTTATCAACAACAGCTTCACGGTTGAGAAGAGACTGGTATGCACCACAACACTCTGACTTAAACGGGTAGTGGATAACCTCTGCTCCAGTAGTAGCTACTATTTCATCCATAATCCTTGGATCCTCTGGATTATCAACACCTATATCTTTTGGACGTAGAACAGTGCATCCATAGTAACAAGCTATCTTTAAACCATCTGGCTTTCTTAAAACACTCTCTCTAATCCTATCCCTGTAGAGAACTAGTATCTCTAGTAAGTGGAGAACATTTACACCAAACTGGTATCGCTCCTCCTCATCCATAAACTTTGATATAGTCTCAAGCTTATCTGGATCACTCTTAAGAAGCTTATCAACTCTCTTTAAAACATTAAAACACATTGGACATAGAACAAGCAGGTTGCTTGAACCATAGCTCCTACTCTCAACCTGTGTCTTAACTAGTGTACGGACTGCACCAAGATGTCTAATAAGGTCGTCACTAGAAAGACTATACATTACACCACAACAATACCATTTATCAAGCTCTTTAACTTCAACACCGATCTTCTCTAACACAGCCAATGTACTCTCCTCATACTCAATAGCATTCCTCTTAACACTACAGCCTGGATAGTAGAGTAGTTTCACAACATATCACCCAGTCATCTTCCTAGATAACGCTACAACAGCCATTGATGGAGCTTTACCTAGATCAACTAGTCTCCTATAATCGGCTTTATCAACACCCTTCCTCAATACAACTTGTCTAACAGCTTCAAACAGTATACCTGGATCAACTCTTCTTGGACAACGATCAACGCATGCCATGCATGATACACATGTCCATACAGTATCTAATTCTACAACTCTTGGATCCTTGAGCTGTATTAGTCTTACAACTTCATGTGGTAGTACACTCATATAGCTAGCCATAGGGCATACTGCTGAACACATACCACACTGGTAGCATAGGTAGGGGTTTTTACCACTAATATATAGTATCTTATCTATTATCTCAGACAACCAGTATATCCCCTCCCATACTTATGCCTAATCTTCTTTAAAACATGTCCTTTAGAATCACACAATAGTATCTCTAAACCACCATATCCTATACAGTGTGTAGCACAAGAGTTACATGGATCATATGCTCTAATAGATATCTCAACCATATTCAACAACTTCTCATCAACACTTTCTCCACTTACATATTTTGAAGCAACCTTTCTTAACTCAGTATTAATAGCTGTATTATTGATTGTTGTTGGAGTTATAACATTAACACTCTCTGCTACATAGCTTTCATCTACAGTATAGTGGTGTATAAGAGTACCTCTAGGAGCTTCAAGTACACCAACGCCTTCATATAATGGCTCACCCTCCATATTAACATAGTCTTCACTAGGTATGTCTGGATCATCTAGTAGTTCTAGAAACTTCTCAATAGAGTACATAGTCTCTATAATCCTAGCCCAATGGAATGCTAGTGTATTATGTATTGGCTTAGGACCTAGAACATCGATCATGTGTTTGTACTCTTGTGAAGCCTTCTCACTAGGTACTTTATCAACAACATTTAGTCTAGCAAGAGGTCCTACACGTACAATTGCTTCTTCAACAAACCCCTTCCAACCAATTGGTTTAAGGTATGGTAGTTTAGAGTATGACCATTCAACATTATGTTCAGCAATATATTTTGTATAATCAACTGGCTTAAATCTAGCATACTCTCTACCACTAGGATCAACTATCCTTAGATCGCCGTCATAGAATTCTAGAGAACCATTCCTACCTATAAGACCCATATAGTATGTCTTAAGCATATATGCTTCATCATACAATAGTTTCTCAAAAACACTAGACTTTAGAACTCTATTATTGAAATACTCTACAATATACTCTATAATACCCAATAGCTCTCTAGCAAGCCTCCTAGCCTCCTCTACATCATCTCTAGTAATTCTTCTAGAAACACCGCCGGGTATTACAAATGCAGAGTGTATAGGCTTACCACCAAAGATCTCTTCAAGCTTCTTAATAAGACTTCTAGATTTAAGGAATGACACTATAATCTTTGGATCACTCCTTAATACACCAACAATATTCCTTGTCTCTGGAGAAGCATCTGGTACTACAAAATCAGGTATACTCATTACTATAAAGTGTAGTAGATGGCTATCAATTATCTGTAGATAGTAGGCTAGTTCACGAATCTTTGAAGCAGTAACTGTAGGCTTCCTTCCAAAAACCATGTCTAGTGCTTTACCAGATGCTACATGGTGAGCCCATGAACAAACACCACATATTGTAGAAGAGATCCTTGGCAACTCCTCTACAGCTCTGCCTTTACAAAAGGCTTCAAAACCACGTAGCTCTAATGCTTGATAATACGCTTCTCTAACACCTCCATCCTCGTCTAGAAACAATACTACACGTACATCTCCTTCAACACGTGTAATAGGCTCTATAATAATTGTCTTAGAACTCACTCTCCACCACCCCTCTTTTTAAGAGCTATCTTTAGAAGAAGAGATCTAGGCAATGTATATCTATAGAAGCTAGCTATTGGATCAACTATTTTGTCAAGCTCTTTAGCAAGACCTTTCTCAAGAAGTTCTCTCTCACGATCAACGTGTAGTAGTGAAGCAATTGATGAAACCATTTCTAAACCAGAGTCATCAACACTTGATACAGGGCCCATACACCCTATACATGGCATGTTATTCCTTATACACTGGTGGTCACAGCCAATTCTTGTAACAGGGCCCATACAAAGTATTCCTTGTTCAAGAAAACACTTATCCTCTCTAATCTTGACTTCGTGTATTCTATAGATACCTGGCATAATGATCTTGCTTAAGTCCTCTGGTTTTCTTGGACAATTACTACACAGTGTATTCTCTTCACCAAGGAATATCTTACCCTCTGGTCTCCAACCACTACTATACTTCAATAATATATCAGCTAGTCCATCACATATCTTATCAGATGGAGGGCATCCTGGAGCAAGTATGTCTGGATCAAGTACATCTACTAGTGGATGGCATATGTCTAGTAGTTTAGGTAGTTCTAACTCCTTAGGTAAACTACCTTCTTCTCTAGATACAGTTGATATAGTTGATTTAACTATACTAGCTATTTCCTCTGGTTTATAGAGTGATGCTAGACCAGGTATACCACCGTATACTGCACATGATCCATAAGCTACTACTAATCTAGACTTCTCTCTCAAAAGCTTAGCAATCTCTAAGTGAGCACTAGTTCTTACACCACCCATAAACACTCCTACATCAATACCCTCAATACTCTTCAACAAGTCTAGTTTACCATCAACAGCTACACTCCAATAGACAATATCGTATTTATCCAGTATATCAGCTAGTTTCTCACCCATATTAACAATTGATACATCACATCCACCACATATAGCTCCATAGACAATAGCCATCTTAAGCTTAGACAACACATCTTCACCTCAAAAGCTTTCCAAGACCTTCTATTTCTTTAACAAAATCCTCTAGTACACGGACTAGTTTTTGTGACTCAGTAGCACTAATCCATTCAATCCTAAGTCTCTCAGACTCAATACCATATTGTTTAAGAAGCTTCTTTAACAAATAGACTCTCTTAAAAGCCTTAAAATTACCGGACATGTAGTGGCAATCACTTGGTGTATGGCATCCTCCAACGAATACGCCATCAGCTCCATTAAGGAATGCTTCAACTATAGCACGTGGGGTTACACGTCCAGTACATGGTACAATAACTGGTATAACATTAGCTGGATAATGTAGTCTACTAACACCAGCCAAGTCTGCTGCAGCACCAGCACACCATCTACATAGAAAAGCTATTATAACTGATTTCCCACCCATCTAGACAACACCTCTAAGAACAGCTCTTACTGTATTAAGGAGTTGGTTTTCAGTATAGTTTCTTAAACGAATAGCGTCTACTGGACAGGATGCTTCACAAACACCACATCCCTCACACAATAGTTCATTAACACGTGCTTTACCTTCAACCATCTCTATAGCTCCATAAGGACAGATAGAAGCACATATACGACAGCCATTACACCTATCTTCATCAACTTCAGCAATCAATGGCTCACGTACAATATACTCCTTACCAAGAAGCTCCAATACTTTAGCAGCTGTAGCAGATGCTTGTGTAACAGTCTCTGATATATCTTTAGGAGAATGAGCTACACCACATACAAATATACCACTAGAAGCAACTTCTACTGGCCGAAGCTTGGGATGGACTTCTTGTACAAAACCGTATTCATCAAGTGGTGTATTTAGTTTAGATGCAAGCTTTGGATCAAGTACTGGTACCATACCTAGTGCTAGTACAACAAGATCTGCTTTAACAGTGATCTTCTTACCAGATAATGTATCAACGCCAGAGACAACTAGTTTCCCATCAACATCCTGGTATACACGTGAAACTCTACCACGTATATAGTTCACCATAAACTCCTCTTGTACACGTTTAATAAACTCCTCATAACCCTTACCAGCAGCACGTATGTCTATATAGAATACATAGGCTTCACCATCTGGTACACGTTCCTTAAACAACATAGCGTGTTTAGCAGTATACATACAGCATATCTTAGAACAGTACTTTAGATGGTTATCATCACGTGAACCAGCACACTGTATAAACACTATCGTCTTAACAGGTTCTCCATTACTAGGTCTAACAATCTCACCACGTGTAGGGCCGCTAGCAGACAACATTCTCTCAAACTGTAGTGAGTCTATAACATCCTTGTATAATCCATAGCCATACTCTCTAAGCTTCTCACCAGGGTATAGTTCATAGCCAGTAGCTATGATTACTGCTCCAACATCTTCTTCAACAACCTCCTCTCTCTCATCAAGATTGATAGCATTTGTAGGGCAAACCTTTACACAACGACCACATCTAGTACAGTTCTCTACATCAACAACATATGAAGCAGGTATTGCTTGTGGGAATGGTATGTATACAGCTTTCCTAGTACTAAGCCCACGGTCAAACTCGTTTAAAACCTCTACTGGACATACACGTTCACAGAATCCACACAGCCTACATAGACTTGGATCAACTTTTCTAGGATGCTTTAGTATCTTTACTTTAAAGTTTCCTACATAACCCTCTATATCAACTACTTCAGCTAGTGTATAGATCTTTATATGTGGGTGTCGAGCTACTTCAGCCATTTTTGGTGTTAGTATACATTGTGCACAATCTAGTGTTGGAAAAGTCTCACTTAACAGAGCCATCTTACCACCAATAGTTGGTGATTTCTCTACAATAACAACTTCTACTCCAGCATTAGCTAGGTCTAGTGCAGCTGTTATACCAGCTATACCACCACCTATAATAAGGCATCTACGTACCACACTAGCTTTTATAGGATCATATGCTTTGTTTCCAGAAACCTTAGCCACTGCTCCATATATAATCCTAACTGCTTTCCATGTAGCCTCTTCTCTATTTAAGTGAACCCAACTACAGTGTTCACGTATAGACACTAGTTCATACTTGTAACGATTGAGACCAGCTGATTCAACAACTCTAGCAAATGTCTCATAGTGTAGTGATGGTGTACAAGCAGCTACTACTACAGCGTCAAGCCCTTGTTCACGGATAGCATCAGCTATAAGCTTCTGTCCAACATCAGAACACATGTATACATAGTCTTTAACATAGACTACACCAGGTATCTTAGAAACTTCTTCAACAACCTTCTCAATATCAACAGTACCAGCAATATTCCTACCACAATGGCATATAAAGACTCCTATACGAGGACTCTTCTCCGTATCCAATACTCTTCAACCACCATGTAGTAGGAGTTGATAAGTATAGTTGTTTCTAAGTAAGACCTAGTTTACGGAATACCTCCTCTCTCTTCTTTCTAGCAGTCTCTATTACTTCAGCTGTTAAGTTTCTTCCATAAGTATCAATAGATACTAGTAGTGGGCCGAAATTCTCTACTTCAAAAACCCATAAAGCCTCTGGTATACCAAGGTCTAGCCATTCAACTTTGACAACACGTTTTATAGCATTAGAAGCTAGTACTGCTGCACCACCAGTAAATATAGTGTATACAGCTCCATACTCTCTACAAGCCTCCATTGTACGCTTCCCCATACCACCCTTACCAACAACAATTCTTACACCAAGTTCACGGATGACATCAGCTTCATAAAGCTCCATACGAGTACTAGTTGTAGGCCCAGCTGCAACAACTTCCCAGCCACCACCACTCCTACGGACAACTGGTCCACAGTGATACAGTACTCCACCCCTTAGATCGACTGGTAGTTCTCTACCCTCTCTAACATACTCCATAATCCTACGGTGTGCTGCATCACGTGCTGTAACCATAATCCCTGACACATACACTATATCTCCAACACGCAGTTTCCTAACATCAGCTTCAGAAACTGGTGTTTCTAGATAATAGGTAGGCATGGCCTCAACACCACGCTAGAACACTACTGGTAAACACTATATGTTCCATCAGATTTAATAATTGCCGTTGCCCTCCTTAAAGCCCAGCACTGGAAGACAATAGCTACTGGATATGTTGCTGGATGCCGGTGGGCATAGTCTATGTGTACAGCTAATACTGTATACCTACCTCCAAGACCCATAGCACCTATACCTAGTTCATTAATAGCGTTGTAGAGCTCCTCTTCAAGCCCAGCGATCTCTGGATCAGGGTTTCTTGTACCAATCTTTCTTAAACAAGCAGCTTTCTTAGCAAGTATTGTAGCTATATCAGCTCCACCACCAACACCTACACCAACAACTGTTGGTGGACAAGGCTTAGCTCCAGCTTCTAGTACAGCATCTACTACAGCCTCTTTAACACCATTAACACCCTTACCGGGTGGAGGCATCTTTAATACAGCAACTGCTTCACTACCACCACCCTTTGGTACAACAGTAAACTCTAGATCGTCTCCTTCAACAAGCTCCCAATGTATAAACGGTACGTATCGTCCAGTATTGTCTCCAGGGTTTTTACCAGTAAACGGGTTTACAGTATTTGGCCTAAGAGGTATCTCTTCTGTAGCTTCTCTAACACCCTCTATAAAAGCCTTCTCAATAACTGGTAGTCCAGGGAAGCTATAGCCTACACGTACAAAGAATAGTATTAAGCCAGTGTCCTGGCATATAGGTTTACCAAGTTTTTCAGCAAGCTCTATATTGTCAAGTATTGCTTTAAGCTGTGCTCTAGCACTCCCACTATCCTCATTCTCATAAGCCTTTCTAAGAGCATCTCTTACATCTGGTGGTAAATGTATAACAGCTCTTCTAAGAGATTCAACAACAGCTTCTCTTATAACATCTAAGAACTCACTAGCCCTAGAACTAGACAATACAACTATCACCAATTATTTATCTAAACAAGTAATCCAAGTATATAAGTATAAGTATCACACATATAGGTATAGAATATAAACTCCTACCCACCACCAGCTATAGCATCATTAATCAAACCACCAGTACCAACTAGAAAAGCTATTATAAAACTAAGTAGGAATACCAAACCACCTATAAAAACACCCAGAATAGCCCTAATAAGCCTTTAGGATTAGATAAAGGTTATTAATGTAGGTCTATCTATGGTTTGATAGAGGAAATGAAGGGTGGTTAAGTGGAGAGAGTTAATAGAGACTTCCTATATAAGCAAGTTAAGGATATCATGTATTTTGCTAATACTATAGAGGACGTAGTTAGTAAGGAATATAACCAGTTATCTACTATGGAACTCTATGGTTTAAGATACTGCCTAATATCACTAATAGAGTCACTAACAAATATTTGCATACATATCGTTAGAGTGGAGTACAATATTAAACCAACTAGTTTTAGTGAGTGTTTTAAAATACTTCTTGACAAGAATATTATTGATAACAATATCTATACTGATTTAAGAAATATGTTAAAACTTAGAAACCTCCTTGTTCATAGATATTGGTTAGTAGATGATAGAGTCATATACGATAATATTAGAAGTGATTTTAGAAGTATCAAGAGGTTTGTAGAAATTGTTAAGAAAAGATATGGTTTATGATAAAATAATATACTATAGCTTAAGTGAACTAGAAAAGAGGAATATTATTAAAAAGATAAAGAATATACTCCATAGTTTTGATAAAATACTCTTATCAATAGTTTTTGGAGGTTTTATAGAGAGAGACTGTTTTAGAGATATTGACATTCTTGTATATATGAGTGGTAAAGCTTCATTAGAAGAGTATCTTAGAATAACCAGTATACTAGAAGATAGGATAGGATATCCGGTAGACCTAGTATTAGCTAGAGACTCCCCACCAACACTAATAATATACGCTATAAGAAATGGTATAATTCTCTTTGATAAGAAAGGCTTCCTAGTTGATATATTGTATAAGATGGCTTTAGATGAGAGGGAGACTATAGAGAACTTCTTAAAACTACATGATCTAGGTATGTAAGGTCTTTGTTTAAGAGAATAGCTAGTGATGTTGTATCTATTTATTGATTATTTCTGCTAACACCTTTATTGTGTGTAGGATTCTCTCTTTACCTTTACTAGTTATTTTTATAAATAGTCTTGGACCAAGTATTGTTATATACATCCTTCTCTCTACATAACCCTCCTTTTCTAATACATTTATATGATATTCTAGTTTCCCCTTATCTATACCTGTCACTCTAGCTAGTTCTGTAAACCCAAGTCTTTCTGTTAGATATAGTGTTGTTAGTATTAGTATTCTCTGTGTATTCTGTAGTGCTTTATCCTTTAAAACATCTCTAGCTTCACTTAGTATCCTATCTAGATCCATACTCTCCATTACAAATACACTCTCTAAACACTCTCTTTAGCTAATGGTTTGAGATAGTATAGGTAGTAGGTATACATTCCTAAAACCATAAATGACGAACCTATTACTGGTAGTACAAGACTTGGTTTAACAAGGTATATTATTATTGACGAACCCAGTAGCAGTATGGCAATAATGTCTGGTAAGTCTAGTAGTTTTGGAGAACCATAAACCCCTATTAAAAGAATAGATATTGACACAACTATAGCTATCATACCTAGTAGTGGTGTAGTATAGGATGGTATCTCTACATACTTTCCAATAATCATTGACAATAGTGCCGCTAACCCAAATAGGGATGCTGTAAACCCTAGGTACTTAAACATATTAGCTCTCCCAGTAGTTAGTATAGCTAATTCTCTAAATCTAAACAATGGCTTGAAGACATATCCATAGAGTATAGATGCTCCAATAAGATAAGCTATAGCTATAACTACTACACCAACATAGTCTCTCCAAATCCATGCAAGTACCATAAAAAATCCTATACCCATATAGATAACAGATAGTGCTCTTCTTAACAGCCTTTTAGCTATAACAACTACTTCAACACCCATAGCCCCCACTCAACTATAATAGAGTGTTGTAGTATTAATAAGGTGAAGTGATAGTTTAGAATCCATACTCTCATTACATACTTTATATATGACCCTACCTAGATTATCTGGTTAATGGGTTGTGTGTTATGGCTAGGTTTTGGACTAGGCTTTGGAGACTAGACAGTGCTTTAAGTGAAGCATGTAGGAGAGTTAGACTAGACCTTAACTATGAATATGTCTGTCTAACAAATGCTCTTGATAGAGTTGTTGTTGAAGACATAGTAGCTCCATATAATATACCGTTATACAATACTAGTGTTGTTGATGGATATGCTGTAAAGTCTAGTGACACACTTAGTGCTTCACCATCAAATCCTATAAGGCTACGTGTAAGAGGTGTTATTGAAACTGGTGAACCACCTGATAAGTATGGTGTACTAGGTCATGGATGGGCTGTAGAGGTTTTTACTGGTTCTCCTCTACCAATTGGTGCTGATGCTGTTGTTATGTATGAGGATGTTGTTGTTGGTAGAGAGTTTATTGATGTCTTAAAACCTGTTCCAAGATGGGCTAATGTGACAAGGTGTGGTGATGATATAAGGGCTGGTGAGTTTGTTGTTAAGAAGTATACACTGCTCAATCCCTTCCACATTGTAGCACTTGCTAATCTAGGTGTTGATAGAGTGAGGGTTTTTGAGAAAATACGTGTTGGAGTACTGTCTATTGGTAGCGAACTAGTAGGTGTTGGCGGGGAGCTTGTTAGTGGTAAACGCTATGCTTCTACAGAATACCTTGTACTTGGTATTTTAGATAAAATGGGTTTTGTAGAAACTAGATACTATGGTATTGTAGAGGATGATCTTGGTAAATTATCTAGTGTCTTAGATAAGGCTCTAAGTGAAAACCATGTTGTTGTAACAGTTGGTGGTACAAGTGTTAGCCGTAGAGACATAGTGCCAGACTATGTTGAAGAATATGGAGAGTGGGTAGTACGGGGTATAGCTCTACGTCCAGGGCGTACAACTAGTTTAGCAATTGTTAGAGATAAGCCATTATTCACTCTTAGTGGACACGTTGTTGCTGCATGGGTTGGTTTAGAAGCATTCCTTAAACCACTAATCTACAAGTGGGTTGGATTGGGGCCACCTAAGCCTCTATGTATAAAAGCTGTTCTTAAACATAGAATTGTTAATCCAGTTGGATACCGTAGTTTTGTTAGAGTATATCTTAGAGAAGAGGATGGAGTAGTCTATGTTGAACCCTATATGGTTCATGGAAGTAGTATATTGTCTAGTCTGCTTAAAACACATGGCTATATAGTTGTACCAGAAGATCTTGAAGGCTATGAAGCTGGTGAAGAAGTTTGTGTACACACCTATAATTTCCCATAACCATTGCTAAGAGATATTAGTCTTCTCTAATATATATTCTATTAATAGTATACATAGTCTATGGCAAGTGCTTTAATGTATGGCATCTATGGTGTATACAATAGTATGAAGACTAGGTATTTAGTAATCACATGTATTATAGTTATTGCTCTAGCACTAGTTATTATCCCACACTATAGATACTTTGTTAGTGAAAGTATAGAATCTAAAGCAACACATCATAGTTTTTTAAATAAATTGTTAGAGAGAACTAATCGTGTAGAGTGTATAAGTGATACAATATCCTTCACAGATCTTGAAAATAGGGGTTTCTACGTATTCTCTAGTAGTGGGTTAAAATACTATAATAATAGTAATCTGTATGGCTTATTTGGAGCTGTTTCTAGAGAGTATCCTGGCTATAGAGTTGGTAGTATTAGTTTAAGAAAGCCTTATACTAGAATAGTTCTTATCTATGATATGAACTATACTGGTATATCAGACTATGCTTTAAACATCGTTCTTGTAAATAAGGAGACTGGTGTTAAGAAGAGATACCCGTTACTCCATAATAGACCTACAGTTATAGAGATTAACATGACTAGTGGAGAGTATGGAGAATATGATATATACTTTTATGGATGGATATGTGTTGTTGACGATAGTGTTGTAATAAACTACTCTATAGACTATAGAGTCTATTCTAGACCATAGATTATTAAAGATAGTGTAATAGATTATTTGAATACTGGAGGAGGTATAGATGATTAAAGCAATTAGTTTTGATATGGCTTGTACTCTCTACTGGGAACCAGGGTGTAGTGAGGGCTGGTATGGTTCTACTCTTAAGAGAGCTATTGATAGAGTTTATGATTACCTTGTTGGTAGAGGGTATATCGTTGATTATGATAGAATCTATGGTTTGTATAAGGAGTGTTCTATACTTAGACAAAATAGTGAGGAGGAGCTATGGCATCTGTATAGATGGTACTATGTACTATCTAGAGCTGGTTTAAACCCTTATCCAAGACTAGTTTATAGTGTTTATAAAGAGTTTGTTAAAGGTATTGTAGAATGTTTTAGTATACCATATAGTCATAGAAAGCTTTTAGAAGATATTAAGAGAATGGGTTATACAGTTATATTGTCTACTGATACTGGTAGCCATGAAATAGCTCTTGGCGTTCTTGAGAAAACCCGTACAATAGACTATTTTGACTACGTTATTAGTAGTCAGTTAGTAGGATATACTAAGAGGTCCCAGTATTTCTATGAGAGATTACTAGAGATTACTGGTTTAAAACCATATGAGGTGGTTCATGTAGGTGATAACTTGGAGAGAGACTATGTTACACCATCTAGTATTGGTATTAAAGCTGTACTCTATAACCCTAGTAACTCTAGTGTTAGAGACAATATTTTAAGTATTAGTAGGCTGGATAAGATTTTAGATCTAATTAATAATTTAAAAGAACAAGTGTTATAGTTTAGAATGGTATTAATCCATTTAATTAAATATGTTTATAAATTCTAGGGGTGTATATTAAAGATTTGTACT
>CAYZRH010000032.1:0-26414 GCA_964480805.1 uncultured Desulfurococcaceae archaeon | reverse complement strand
GTAATTAGTAGTATAACTTATTAACTATAACCATAAAAATACTATTACAGTATCAATGTGGGTGAATGGTATATTGACTGGTAGAGTTTTAGTATTATTTATAGTTATTATATCGTCTATAACTCCATTGCAGTGGTATAACGTCCATGCTCAATATAGCGATATACAGCCAGTAGCTACTGATCTAGTGCTTGTAGTGAACTCTACATCACCAGCTTGTATAGAGTCTCCAGACAATCTATACTTTGATAACTTAACATCAGCACTAACGTATCTTAATAGTACAAGCTATACTGAAGCTATAGTATACGTGTGTCCTGGAACATACATGGAGAATGGTTCAGAAGAACAGTTCCTTATACACAACACTACAATACAAGGCTATGATACCCATCCACTACTAAACTTTAGTGAAACAATCTATGATATGGAGATTAATGGTAGTAATATAGTGTTTAAAGACATAGATATATATACAAATGGCAGCAACATAGACTTCTATGGAGAAGACATTAATGTTAGCAACATGGTTATCAACATAAATGGAGCACCAGGACTAGTATTCTATGAAGCTACTAACGTATATGTAGACAATATTGATATCCTAGGGAGTTCAGCTATTAGTGATACAGGTATTGAAGCACACAATATAGAAAACATGGTTATATCAAACATCTACATAAACAATTCATACTATGGTATATACCTAGAAGATACAACAAACACTACAATATATGACATAGCTATTGAAAACAACGTAGATAAAGGTATTATATATGAAGATGTAGAGCCTTCGCCACCACATTCATATCTAGAGATAAGTAATGTAGAGGTTGCAGGAGCAGACTCTGCTGATACTGGTATATATGTCACCTTTACTGATCAGTATACAGATGTATACATAGACGATGCTTCAATAACCAGCTATGCAACAGGTGTTTATGTAGATACAAGTGGTTCTGTAGATTCTATATTTCTAGAGAATATAGATGTTAGAGACAGTATGTATGGTGTAGTTTTCGAAACCTTAAACTCAAGTATGCATATTAGAGACTCTAGCTTTATAAACACTGTTTATGGAGTTGCCGCAGTGAGTGCAGAAGAAGATGATGAAAGCAATATAACTATTGACAACATCTATGTTGAACTAGGTCCATACCCATTTATTGAAGAATACTTTGGAGTCTATATAATATTACCCTATGTAAGACTATATAATGTTGAAGTTAATGGAAGCTCTTTATCTGGATCAATAGGAGCATATGTTGTTGGATATGACGCTGTGTTTGAGAACATTACAGTATACAACTGTTTTGATGGAGTCTTGTATACACCATATGCATGGATACCTGTGTCTATAGGATCTAGGGCTATCAAACCACCATCTACACCACCTAAACTATTATCCAAGGGGATAAGTAGAGGTATTAATCCAAGCTCTTTAGAAGTAGTAAGCTTTACTGCTAGAAATATAGAAGCCTATAACAATACTGAGTTGGATGTACTGGTATCTCCAGCATATGTTATCCCTGGAGATTATTTAATAGAGAATATAGAAGCCTATAACTCCTATATAGGTCTAGTCATTATACCAGCTTTTATAGGAGGATCCCATAGTGTAGGGGTAGAACAAGCTATTCAAGTCAATGTATCCAATGCAGTACTCTATAATAACGAGTATGGATTTTACCTAGACTATGTATTCGGTATATATGTAGAGGATGCTAATGCAAGTTATAATAGTATAGGGATATTGATAGAAGATTGTAGTAATATATATTTGTCACATGTAGTAGCTGTCTATAATAGTGAATCTGATATAGTGATCGAGGGTTCTGAAGATATATACTTTGAAGACCTAGTTGTAACAACTACTCTAAACCAAGAAGTAGAAGTACAGACTTACGGCGATATAGGTTTTGAATATATTGATGAAGACACTATGGAAGACCTATTAGAGCTAATGCCGTGGTATTGGGGTCTAGTACTACAGTTCAATATAACATTTGGTTCACCAGATTCATGGGTTTACATAGAATACCACTACTCAGATCAGGAGTTGGAGAAGAACAATATTGATGAGAAAACACTAGTGATGTGGCACTATGATGAAGATACTGGTACATGGGAGCCTATTGAACCAGTTGTTAGAGACACTGTTAACAACTATGTAGCATTCAATCTTAGTGGAGAACTCTATGGAAGCCCATTCATACTTGGAGGAAACCCGGCTATTGTTGGTGGAGAAATAGTTGAATCTAGTAGTTCAGATCTATTGTCAGTGGTTATCCCACCGCTACTAATCTCACTAGCTATAATAGCTATAATGATCATGTTAACATACATGTTTAAGAAAAGATAGAGTAGCTATATACTAGTCTTTTTTTATAATAAAACATACTATTTCCTCAATTGACTCTCTATTAATGGCAATATCTTCTTAGTCTTCCACTTAACATATCTAAGGAATAGCTTTAGACCTAGACGGACAGGAATCATATGAGGCTCCTTGATATAGTATTTATTCATAATATCCTCAGCCCAATATAGTGCGTGGAATAGACATTTCTTCATTACCTCTATATGTTCTGGTTTAATAGCGTTCCTACGGAACCAGTCACGGTTCTTAAGCAAACCCATTGGTACAAAGAACATTGGCACAATAATACTACGGTAAGGCTTCAACCTATCAAGCATTTCAGCTGTATAAGCTACATCACCTGGTTCTTCCTCTGGCAATCCCAGTATTAGTGTAGCAGCTGGTATGATCTTGTTTTCATGCATTATAGAGAAAGCATCTTCTACAACACTAGGCCATTGTTCAGGACTATATGGTGCTGATTTAGCAGGCATAATGATCTTTGCTAGTCTAGGGCTAAGAGTCTCTATACCAACTTCTACACCCATAAAGTTTTGTCTTGTGAGTACATAGTCGTTCATAATCTTTGATACAAGCCCATACTCTTCTTCAGCATACTTTATAGCTGCTAGACTAGAGTGTGCCCATGCTAGTGGACCGTCTGTAGTTTCATACCATAGCTTGTGTAGTTTAAGTATGGGTTCCTCCCTAGGCTTTACACCATCACCTCCATACAGTAACACGTCTTCACTATGGAATATAACACCATTTATACCATGCTTTAGGTTAACCATTATTTCAGCACGGATCTTATCTAGAGGTATAAACCTTAGTGGACGAAGTGTTACACTACAGAACTTACAGCCACGTGGACAGCCACGCATAATCTCTACAAGACCGTTAACACTACCTCCTTTAATTACAGGGATTTCCTCAATACTAGGTGCATCCTCAATACCAACATAGACATAGTCTGGTAAAGGTTCTCCTCTAAAAACTCTCTCTACAAGACCAACTATAACTTTCTCAGCTTCACCATCAACAACTGTATCAACACCCCACTTCTTCCAAGAACCAAGCTCCCACAACCACTGCCAAGCAGCTGGCCCACCAACAATAATCTTAACCCCCTTCTCCTTAGCCTTTCTAACGACACTACTCTCCATAAAACGTTTGAAACTAACACGATTAACAGGCTCCTTACCAGTTATCATCCACCACTCACTACTAGGTGGGCCGAAGGCAAAGAAGTCGTGGTGGCCGATCATGAGTATTTTCATAGAATCTAGGTGTTTATATAGATGATCCGGATCTATAATAGCTGCTCTATAACCAGCGTCAACTAGTACAGCTTCAACCTTTCTTAAACCATAAGATGCCTCAATAGGCTTACCCTCACTATCAACTTTAATCTTAGGTGCTGCAAGCCACATCCAAAGCTTTTCAGGTAAACCTATTGCTGGACCCGTTGCTAGAAATCCTAGAAACTCTTTCCCATGGTGATTGCTCATCATAGTCCTATCTGTTGATATAACGATCTCGTATCCAGGCATGACCCATCACCCCTCTATTATATTATATTCATCTACACTATGTTTTCTTAGAACTTCTATGAAATCATGCATTCCATGTTCAATATAGTAGCTTATATTACTTAGACTCTTGTTATCAACAAATCTATCGAGATCAATTGGTCTAGATCCAATATAGTATATGTTTATTGAATAAACTATATTGTTTTGTATAAAGTCTCTAAGAAACTCTATGTATTCAGGTCTACCTCTAGGTGATACAACGTATATGTTGAACAACCTATATCCTTTAGAGCCAAGCATGTATATATCCTTTAACAACTTTTTTGAAACACTAGCTCCACTACTAAATACTAAGACTATGTTATAGACTCTAGTTCCTCCCTCCACTAACACCACCCCTACGTAGTTTTTCAAGAAAATCCCCAATACCTTTCTCAATAGCTCTCAGATCTCTAGTATATTCACCATCTTCTAACTCGCTAATGACACTGTGTAAGTAGTCCTTTAACTCACTAAAGTGTTCTCTTAAAAGTTTTAAGAGAGCATCACGTTTAACACAAAACCATACCCTCCTACGAGGACCAATAATCCTCTCTATAAGAAGCTTTTCTTCAAGCAATCTTAGACTACTAGATAAATGGCTTTTAGCATAGCCAGTCTTTCTCCTAAGATCATCTAATGACATAGGCTTAGATTCAATTAAGAGTACTGTAAGTATAACTGCAGCAGCTATTGGTAAACCAAGCATTTTCAACAACTTAATAATGTTTACAGCAATACCTAGCATTCCACCCACACCTACTGTACGGTTTGTTCCGAAAAAACCGAACCCCCTACCCTAGTACTAGTAATACACTAGCTTATAAGATTTAAGCTAATACGGTCTCTAAGTAGAATACTAGAGCTTAACGGATAGAGTTAGTGTAAAGCTATCTCTTAATAATATAGACACCAGCCACCACTAGTATTACTAAGGCTATAGATAATGCTATATAGAGTTTACAGTATAATGGTGGTTCAACAACTGTGATAGACTTTGTATAAAAAGTAGTCTCTACTATAGTAGTCGTTGTTGTCTCTAACACAGTATACCTTGATACAAGACTGGATGCTGATACTAGGTGAATACACGCAACCCTATTAGCTGAGACATTATAGCTAGACAACATACCATACTGTTCAATACTTGTAAGTACAAGTAAGTCTATAACAAGTGGAGCAACACCACTATCAACAGCATCACTATCACCACCTCCAAAAAACCACTCACTAGACTCACTAAGTACAGGGCGTATCCTCATACTACTAAAACCATCATAGCCAAGTACAAGTACTGTAAAAGACCATTCCATAACACTATCTGTATCAACTAGTAGAGACTTACAAATAGATACTACAATAGAGTTCTCCAAATGATCAGCATAGATACTGAAGCCCTCTCCTTCTAAAACATATGAACCATTAGAATAGTATATAGCTGGCTTCTCGCCAAATGGAACAGGTCCTACACCCCAGCCAGGTGTCACTAGTATAGCATAATGCCATCCATCAACAATCTCTACATTAGCTCCAAAACTAGACTTATTTAACAATATATCCTCTCTAGTAGTTCTAACATAAACCTGTATATACTGTAGACTAAAGTTGTTAGGAGCATTCCATGGATTACCTCCAAGTTCTCTAAGATAGATTCTAAAGACAATATAGTCTATACAATCCTCTACTCTAAAACCTATTAAATCAAAAACACCGGGTTGGAAAACACTATTTGTTGGATAAACATATGAGCCAGGTCCATGATCGTCTCCAACGGGATCGGGTATTTCTAAAACAACAGCACAATTATTAGAACTATAGACTACTATAGAGAATAATATTGTAGAGAGCAGTATAGGTAAGACTATCTTTAGGAGCCCTGGCCTAACCATACATTGTTTCATAACCAATACTCCTAGTGAGAATAAGTGTTTATAGATATTAAATACTTAACCATAAGCTTAGAGAACCCCTAACAGCTGGTCAAGGATTAAGTAGTGGAGCTAGCCTCCACTTAGTCTTATATATAACGTGCTCACCTAGCTCTAAAACTACTGGTTTAAAGTGTACTCTAACAACGATCCACTCACTACTATATTCAAACCATAGACCAGATACACTAGAGGTATTACATACTTCTATCTCAAAAACCATTCCACCTACATAGTCTATGACACCGAAACTCTCCATACCCTCCATTTGTCTATAAGTCCACGTAGTTTTATCAATAACAGTTGTACCATTAACAAATCTATAGAATTGATAGACACCATTAACTCCATGTGGAAGTGTTAAAGCTAGTTCTATAGAGAAACCCCAGTCTACATTCCAACTAGGATCACTGGCTATAGATACTGGCTTACTACCATTATTTGCTAGTATATATGTTATATCTATAGAGAATGGATCATCTTCTAAAACACTAATCTTCTTTATAAAGAGCACATTAGGAGCATCTACTTCTAGAAGAGTATATGCTGTAATAGTGCTGTCTTTTATTGATACATTGAATTCTTTAAAATAGATCTCTCCAGGCCATGGATGTTTGTTTGCCGGTATCCACTCATATGGTAGGTTGTACACAGTTCCTCTTTTAACAGGGTTTACTGGATTGTACTTGTTGCTACAGTAGATCCATTTTATAGGTTTCATACCCTCTTTAATGTTAAATACTATAGTCTTAACTCCATCATCTATAACTAGGTAGTCTCCGCTAACATAGATCCCTCTATCAATACAATATTCTATCCTAGATGTATGGAGTAGTGTTATTGGGAGAGCTGATACTATTATTAGAGATATTATTATTAAAGACTTGATCATACTGGATAGGTATAGGTCTATGTAGACAAGTGTTTTAACAGTAGCTCTAACTATTTCTATGATAAGTATTGAGGAGGATAACGATAACGGTATTGTTAGTAGTAGTAGGTATTGAGGCCATTTAACAGGCCATAGTATTAGGAATAATGTATAGATAGTTATCCATAGAGCAACTAATGGTTTTCTAAAAACTGTTAATGGCAACCCTAGATAGCCTAGTATTAGTAGTACTAAGCCAGAGTCTACTATAAATGCTCTAGAATGCCATTCTCTAGCTGAACTAGTTGTTATCCATAAAAACTGTTGGTATGGAGGATAATGTGTCTCTATAAGAACCTTTTCTGAATAACCTCTATGATAGACTAGTGACTTGTAGAGTCTTGTCTCAGTTAATGGTTTGTAAGGGTCTAACCATACACTAGGGTTTAGTATGTAGAAGCATAGGGCTGTAGCTATTATCCATATTACTGTATAGATGAGCATTCTCTTCTTAAACAGCATCCTAACTCTATACTCTCCACTACCTCTCCTAACATCTATGAATGATTTAAGCAGTAGATATAATGGTATAGATGCTAGTGCAAACAATGACGTATACTTAGAAGCTAGAGCTGCTCCAGCAAGTAGTGCTGAAAAATAAACTCTCCTACCATTAACTCTACTCCATAGCAGAGCTATTGAAGCTAGTGTAAATAGTGATGCTATAGAGTCTAGATACACTTCAGAACCATACTTTATAGACAATGGCTCACAAGCATAGATTATACCAGCAAATGGAGATAGTATTGTAAGTATTGGAGCTACTAGACTTGATAAATAAATGTTAGTATACCTAGCAGTCTCCAATGGATCACTAGTGTTGGATAACTTTATAGCTAAACCATAGATTATCTTAACAAGGTATGGATGCTCAATATTATACTCATAACTAGTAAGACATGATAAATTCCCCTCTAAAACACATTCTCCAAGATCGATTGACGACTTTAGATAAGTTGGTTCATCATGATCTACCGGTATATATTGTTCAGCATACAGTTTAATAGATATAGAAACTACATAAACAACTACTATAAGAACAACCAATACCGTCCATGAAGCTTTTCTAACAAATAGCTTCTCCAATACCCATAAACCTCTTACACCATCTAACTACTACTTAACACCTATTATCTCCTAACCCCCTCTATCTCTACTAGATATGGAATAGATTAATTAGCTTCTATAAACACATATTGACTACTATAAGTAGCTGGTGGGGAGTTAAGGTAGCTGGAATTGCTTATTGACAAGTACGGTAGACCACTGACACATATGAGGATTAGTGTTACTAATAGGTGTAATCATGAGTGCTTATTCTGTCATCATGAAGGAATAAATGATCAACTGTATAGTGAACTAGATTTTGATGACTGGGTTTTTGTAGTAGATGTAGCCTATAGTCTTGGTATAAAGTATTATAAGATTACTGGTGGTGAACCGCTACTTAGGAGTGATATAGTTGATATAGTTAATGGTATTAGTAGTGTTGGTGGTTTAGTCTCTATTGTGACTAATGGTTCTTTACTAAAACATTATGCTAAAGATCTCTCAGAGACAAAACTCTCACATATCAACGTTAGTCTCCATTCTCTAAGAAGTGATGTATTCTATAGAATTACTAGAGGCTACTTAGATAGAGTGTTAGAGGGTATTAGAGAAGCCTTAGACTATGGTATTAAGGTTAAGATAGACTATGTAGTACTGTCTATAAATATAAAGGAGTTTAGAGACATCCTAGATTTTGCTGAAAGAAAAGGTATTGATATAAACATTATAGAATTAATACCACTAGGTATTTCTAGAGAAGACTATAATAGACTACACACACCATTAGACAAGATCATAGATTACTTGGAGAAGCATTCTATAGAGAAACATATACGGGAGTTCCAGTCAAGACCAGTCTACATACTATCTAGTGGAGTAAAGGCTATAGTGATCAAGGGGTTCTGTAACCCAGAACTATGTATGAAGTGTACAAGGGTAAGGATGACGCCAGATGGTAGGATAAAGACATGTCTCTTCAGAAACGATAACTTGGTTAATGCTAGAGAATACATAGTTAATAGGGATCGTGAGGGGTTGATAGAAGCTTTTAAGAAAGCTAATATGCTTCGTGAACCATTCTTTAAACCAAAGAGGAGGGGTTAGAAGAATTGTCTATGGTTAATATTTCCAGTAAGAGAGATGTTTATCGTGAAGCTGTTGCTGAAGGCGTTATTAGGCTTAGGAGAGAGACTGTTGATAGGATCAAGAAGGGGTTGGTTGAGAAGGGTGATGTATTTACTGTTTCCCGTATAGCTGCTATACAAGCTGTTAAGAAGACACCAGACCTTCTTCCACTATGCCATAACATACCAGTTACACACGTGGGTGTTGATTACGAGTTCCTTGGTGGTGATAGGATTAGGGTTGTTGTAAGAGTTAAGTCTACTGCTAAGACAGGTGTTGAAATGGAGGCTTTAGCTGGTGTAACTGTTGCACTACTTAATATATGGGATATGGTTAAGAAGTATGAGAAGGATGAGAGGGGACAGTATCCAGATACATGGATTGAGAGTATACGTGTAGTATCTAAGGTTAAGAAGGAGTAGACTCCTCTATACCTAGTAGAGACACTATAGTATCCTAATCCTCCTAGCTTTACTAAATATAAGTCTGTAATCCTCTACATCAACAATTATTATTGTAAAAGGATACCACCATGGAACACCTTGTTTCTCTAAACAATCCCAAATCCTCTCTCTTAACAAAGCCTCTTCACTAGTCTGCAGCTCTCTATCCAATACAATAACAACATCTATATCACTTAAAGCAGTTAGTCTACCGCTAACAGCACTACCTACAACATAGGCTGCTCTAACACCTACTACAAGACTAGATATACATGTCTTAAGAGCTCCTAGATACCTCCTCCATAAACGAATCTCTCTATAATAATCATACTCACTCTTTGGTAGAGACACTTCTCAACATCCCCTCTAGCTTGTTAAGAAACTCTAAAGCATTATCCATAAATCCTAGATACTCAAGTACTTCACTATGTTCATAAGATTTCTTAAACATGTATCTTGAAGCAGTATAAGCTATCTCTAACTCACTAAGATAACGCCTATACCTTCTAACAAAACCAGCTACATAATCCTGTATATCCCTACTAGTATCTCTTATAAGTAGAGAAAGGAGACTCCTTAACTCATGTATTTCAGGTATAAATCCTTTAAATTCTAGAAATAAAGATTTAATATATAGCTGTAGACACTGCTCTACATTAAACATAGCATGATCATATAGTCCTAGCTCAAAAGCCTTTCTAGCAAGTTGGCAGAAACCATTTGCTCTAGAACGGAGCATTTCAACACGATCCATTGAACCCATTTAAACCCCCGCTTAAACCCATGCTAGGTAAATAAACTATTGTATTGGTATTAAATAGGTACCTATAGGCTGTTTCTCTCTATACGCTCTATATACTCTAGAATATCTCTAACTTCATCATATGGGTATATGTTTACAACTCCATTCCAGTCAACTAGTATAAGTATGGGCTTTACAACATAAGTACCCTTAATACATGGCCATACACTATATCTTAGTAGTTTATATATGTATGTAAAATCTGCTCTAAGCTTAACACCAACTCTATCACACTCTCTAATAACAAGCCTAGGTATGTCAACTAAGTGTGTACCCTCCTTAACAACAACCCGTATTCTCGACGAGACTATATGATATGCTTTAACAGTCTCTAACGCACTAGATATATTCTCTCTAGCACGCTTATCAGCAACACATACATTCTGATGACTAGTGCCAAGAAACCCCGCTATCTCTCTATAACTATAGCCCTCCAACCTATACTTAAGCACACGTAACTGTAGCTCAGTTAATAGTCCAAACACACGTCTAGCCATACCATCACCAACAGTGTTTTAACCGAGTGTGTACTAGAACATACTATGGCGGATTTGTAAAATAAGCTTTTTTGACAATAATAGAAACCCTATTATACTCCAGTACATAGGTGTTAAATAATGGTGATTTATTGAAGACAAAGCATCTATACACAACACTACTAGTTACTGGAATACTCATTAGCTTAGCCTTAGTTACGGCATATAACATGTTTAATAAGAGAGAATGTATTATCCACTTTGCAGTAGAGTTAAACGATCATTCAGCAGCTTTCTGGATAGCACTTGATAAAGGGTGGTTTAGAGAAGAGGGTATAGATGTAGACTATACTGTATTCTCAACAGGGCTTGAACTTGCAACAGCTATGGCTCGTGGAGATGTTGATATAGCAATAGCTTGTATTGGACCACTACTAGTTATTAGATCACGTGGTTCACCAATAAAACTTGTCGCTATGACACACCTCCATGGATACGCTATTGTTGTTAGAGATGGTATAGACTGTATAGAGGATCTTAGTGGTAGGACTATCTCAGTATCTGGACCTAGCTCACCAACATGGCTTCTACTCCATCTTATAGAGGAGAGGTATGGACTTAGAGGTCTTGATGTAAGGAAGATGCCTCCATACATAGCTGTTAATGCACTATTGTCCGGTAAGATTGATGCAGCTGTTCTTCCAGAACACTATGTTACTCTAGCTTCACATCTTAGTGCTCATATACTCTTACGTAGCCAGGATGTATGGCCGAGCATGCCTGGTAGTGGTGTTGTTGTTAAAGAGGATTTCCTTACTAGCCGTAGAGATGTTGTTTTAAAGATAGTACGTATTCTAGGTAGGGCTATAGAGTATATAGAGTCTAACTTTACTGATTCAGCACGTATTGTTTCTAAGTATCTTGCTAGTGATCCTGGGGTTATGGAGGAGTCTATGAGTTATCTAGACTATACACTTGATATTAATGTGTCTAGTATAGAGTTGTATGTAGACTATCTTATCCACTATAACGTAGTTGATGAATCATTTGATATAAGCAGTTTTATTGATTTAAGCTTTTTAGGTGAGTCTAGGGGTTGAATAGATATCTTCTAGTCTCTATAACAGTTATAATATCTCTATGGTATATTGCTTCATGTCTTGCCCCACAACACATACTCCCATACCCCCATGACATACTGTATGCACTTATCAATCTCATCTTATACAAGAACCTCCTAGTTAATATTGGCTGGACTCTCCTACGTGTCTTTATAGGTTTTTCTCTAGGGGTACTGCTTGGATTAGGTCTTGGAGTACTTGTTATACTCTATAGTTTCCTACGAGACATCGTATATCCATTTATAACACTTATAGTTGTTACACCATCATTTGCCTTCATACCCCTACTAATGATTTGGATAGGTCTTAACGACTTATTAGCAATAACAGCTGTAATAATATGTACTTGTTTTCCAATAACACTCTCACTATTAAGTGCTGTAAAAAGTATTGATCCAGACCTAGTTGATGTAGCACGTTCTCTTGGTGCTGACAACAGGGTTCTTATAAGAAAGGTTATACTACCACTAGCACTAACACATATAGCTTCAATACTTAAACTAGAAGCTGGACATAGTTGGAGAATTGTTTTTGTAACAGAGTTTCTAGCTCTATCAACTGGTCTTGGAGCACTTATGATGAACTCATACTCTATACTACGTGTTGATGAGGTTATAGCACTAGTTATTGTTGTTGGTTTACTAGCACTAGTTTTTCAATATATTATAGAGTATATTGAGTCAACTATTATGAAGAAATGGGGTTTCATGGAATGACTACTATAGAACTAGTAGATGTTAGAAACTATATTCTTAAAAACATATCTTTAAAGATAGACTCTAAAACAACATATATTATTATAGGACCTAATGGAGCTGGTAAGACAACATTACTAAAAACAATAGCTGGACTAGTAGACTATAAAGGAACTATACTTTTTAATGGAGAACCAGTAGACCATATACCTCCATATAAGCGTTCCATAGGCTATCTACCACAATCTAACGCATTATTCCCACATATGAGTGTTGAAGAGAATATATTGTTTGGACTACTAGCCCGTGGATATAGCCGTAGTGAAGCATACCGTATAACACACCATGTTATAGACTCTATAGGATTAAGTGATCTTAGGAAGAAGTATCCATTAAAACTTAGTGGTGGTGAGAAGAAACTTGTAGCTCTAGCACGTGCACTAGCTATTGATCCAGATATACTATTGCTTGATGAACCACTAACTGGTCTCCACTACGACTACTGTACTAGAGTATTAGAAGTTGTTAAAGAGTTTGGTAGAGACAAGACAGTTGTTCTTGTAACACATAGTGTTGATGAAGCACTATGGATTGGAGAGCATATTTGTGTACTAGATAATGGTGTAGTCAAGTATAGTGGTGCTATAGAGGAGTTTATGAGGAGTATAGACAAGTATCTATGGTATATAAATTCTATAGAGTGTACTATAGATGGTTATGTAGAGAACTTATTAGTAAGGCTTAAGTGTAATAGCATAAATCTTTATGTACCAATAGATATGATCGGTTCTGCTAAAGCTAACTTAAACTCCATAGTCCATGTAGTTATACCATATGACAAAGTATTCCTTTCCAAGAATCCATTCCATCCATCAATAAATAGCTTTAAAGGGGTCATAGAGGATGTTAATAGAGACTATGTAGTTGTTAGGATAAGTGACTCCATTAAATTAAAGACTCTAGGATACAGACTATCTATCAGTAATGGAGACTATGTCTATGTAAAAATTGGTTTAAAATACATGTACATATTCTAATTAACTGTATTATTAAAGAACCATATGTTAATAAATTCTAATAAATAGAGCAACATCCATGTATATCCTACCACCACTACTTCCTTACTAAAACTATTTAATAACTTCTTTAAACAATTTAACTAATTGATCTATAGTATCGTGTCTTAGCCTTTCATACTCTATCTTAAATAATTGGTTAAGATAAGCCTTTACTACATCAAAATACTTTACCTTAGTACCTCCTCCTACTAGTATTGCTGAATACACTATTGCTCTTTGTTTTGAATTTAGTTTTATACCTAGTTCTTTCTCTAAATTCTCTATAGCCTTACTAACTTCTGGAAAGCTTTAGCCGATAACGTGTCTATGAAATCCTCTATCTCTCCCGTAGATCTATCATAGCTAATATATTGGGAAATTATTAGTAGCCCTACCTTCTTTCCATTCTCTAGCTCTACATCTAGTCTAGCAGTATTCATACTGCTATCCTTTACTGAGTATTTTATATTAAGTGAATTAAGTATACCCAAGATAGAGGATCTTATACCTCTATCTTCATCACCTACAACTATAATATATCTTAATCCTTCATCAAAACCTCCATTAACTTATCAATATCACTACTAAGCTGTAGTCTAATAGTTTCTTTTAGACTATCATAACCTCTACAATTGATTATTATAAACTAATGTATTATTTGCTCTTAGAAATACTGTATCTGCCTTCTTAAAGGACTCGATATAGTCTATTAACTTAACATATTTACTCTTAATATATTCTTTTGACTCCTTTCTAGCATTAATCAACTTAGATAATAGTATTCTATAGAATACTAGCTCTGTCAATCCTTCTACAAATACTAGGACTATCATAAAGTAGTTCACCCACGGAAATCATACTCTATATCCTTCCTAAGTTTCTCAACAACACTAAACTCGTAGCAACTAGCTTTAAGCACGCCATCATCTAGTCTTAACCTATAAAAGCTTGTCTCATTCTCTAACCCATGCTTTTTAACCATATCTACAAGTAAGTCAATAAACTCTAGACTATGTGTTGATACAAATACCTGGTTTCCAAGATCTTTGATAGAGTCCACCATAGCCTTAGTAAGTATCTTAAGTAGTCTATAATGCTGATGTACTTCAGGTTCTTCAATAAATATTACACCCTTCTTTACAGATAAGAGCAGTAGTAGATTAATTAACGTATACTTTACTCCATCACTAAGATAGTAAATAGGCATTGCATAATCACTAAATACTGCATAGAGGATTGTTCTCCCTGCCTCTTTTAGAGGCTCCACACTCTCTATACCAGCTATATTCCTAAGGACTTTAATTAATTGTTTCTTAAAGCCTATCCCATACCTATTAATTAGTAAAGAATATATCTCTTCAGGTTCACCATAAGATTCTACAATAACCCAGTCTATAAATATTGATGAAATACTTTTACCTTTAAACTCCTCTACTTCAATAACATTATACCTTCCACTATCATCCATGTATAACCTATACGTATAGTTATAGAACCCGCTAGCTTTAACTGATAAGCATACTACTTTATTAACATCTAGACCACGTTTCTCTAACACTTCAAGATCGCTGCTTGATGGAAATACATGTTTTACTATAACATCCTCACTATTATGGCTATGTAGTACTAAGTGTATTTTAAATCCATTAAAAGCATTATCAGGTTCACTAAAACCTCTATAGAATAGACTAAGAACACTGGATCCTCCTATCCATCCATGTCTAGTACAGATCCTGTGAATAGGGTTTATGCCAACGACATCACGATAAGCTGATGCACCTATATAGAGTGCTTCTAGAAGAGATGACTTACCAGAACCATTCCTACCAATAATAATGTTTAGATTCTTAAACCCCTCTACTACACCATTCTTTATCCCACGAAATCCATGTATAACAATAGAGGATATTCTAGTTCCCATCAACGGGTATCAACCACTAACTGTACCATAACCCACCTATATCCTTTAATGTAATATCATGTTTCAATAGTATTAAATAGATATGGTCTTTCTAGCTAATTCCATATAGTATCTAGTTATTTGTGGATAGTCTTTATCCATAAACCCGTTTATCGATGCAGTCATGTACATAGATGATATTGTTTCTGAAAGATTTGATGGAAGCTTTCTAGCTTTAAGGCTCATAGCTATATACTGGTAGTCTTTACAAGCCATCCATGTCTTAAACCTGGTTTCTTCTCCTCCATAACCCTGCTCCAGTATCTTTCAATAACTTTTCCAAACCATGTGTTGCGGGATATCTCATAGAATAGCTCTAGTTCAACACTCCATGACTCTAGTAGCATAAGGCTTTCAGCTAGTAGTGCTGGTATTGATAACCCTATATTGTTTAATGCTAGCTTTATAACAGTTGCTCTAGGTATCTCTCCTACGTAGTATACTCTAGAACTATAATCACCTATAACCTTCTCTACTCTACTATAGAGTTCTTTCTTACAAGCAACTATTGATAAAAGCCGTAGCAATGTTTATATGATTGTATATGTTTTTATATGTTTTGATGGTGTGGAGTGGTGGAGGAGTTTCTTAGTCCTCGTGATGTTTGTAGGATTCTTGGTGTGTCATATATTACGTTGTGGAGGTGGATAAGAGAGGGTAGGATAAGGGTTGTTAGGAGTCCTAGTGGTCGTTACTTGATTCCACGTAGTGAGATTGAGAGGCTTAGAGGTGAGGAGAAGAGAGCTGAAAGGGTTAGAGCAGTTATTTATGCTCGTGTAAGCTCTAGTAAACAGAGGGAGCAAGGAGATCTTGATAGGCAGGTAGAGTTACTTAAGAAGTATGCTAATGAGATGGGGTATATCATAGTAGATATTATAACTGATGTAGGTAGTGGACTAAAGGAAGAACGTAGAGGATTAAAGAAGTTATTGGGAATAGCTACTAATGGAAGAGTAGATGTAGTTCTTATAACCTATCGTGATAGACTAACAAGGTTTGGGTATAAGTATCTACAATTCTTCTTTAAAGAACACGGTGTAAGAATAGAGGAAGTACTACATGAGGAGAAAGAACCACTAGAAGAACTAGTAGAGGATTTCCTAGCAATAATAGTCTCATTCGCTGGAAAAATATACGGTAAACGTAGTCACAAGGTAAAGAAACTAGTAGAACATAACAAAAGATTCCTAAAGGAAACATTACCAATAAACATAAGGAAGTTGCTAGAAGAGAAACGATAAGTTTATATACATTTATATTCAAAAATATACTTGGTATCTCCGATGAGGGGGGAAGACCACCTTCATTAAGGCGGTTCCCCAAGGAAAGTACATGCTAACCCTTAAGGCTCGTGGAATACTAGTAGAGGGTTCTCTTGAAGAGCTAAGAGAGGAAATATACCATACACGTAGAGCAATACAATACATAATTGACTGTCTATGGGAACTAGATAAACTACCAAACACTAACCAGTTACACCAAATGTTCTACAAGCTATTGAGGAGACAAGGATTCCGTGCTCACCAATCTAAACAAATATACAAGTATGTTAAAGCAATAGTAAAATCAGCTAGAGAGAACGGAGGAGGAAAACCAATCCTAAAGAAGCTAACGGCACGACTTGACAAATACGATGCAATGGTAGACCTAGAAAACAAGTTAATAATAGTCAGGATGAGAAATAAAGAGTTTAAGATAAAGCTACTACACCGTAGAGACTACATAAGAAAATTCATTAGACACAAATGGTATGAGATTATAGTAAGTATTAATAGACAAGGAAGAATATGGGTATCCATACCCTTTAGATGGATGTACAAACCATATAAGCCTAGGAGAATTATCTCCATAGACATTAATCTTAGGAAGATAGTTGTCTATAATGGCTGGTGTGTTAGGAGGATGGATACTAGGTATGTTGAAGCGTTATCGTTGAAGATTCATGCTGAGAAGATCCAGAAGAAGTATCCTAGGATGTGGAGATATAGTGAGAGAATACTTGGTAGGATAAGGAGTCTACATAGGAGGGGTAGGAACATAGTTGTTGATTGGCCCCATAAATTCGCTAAGTATATAGTCTTGAAGGCTAGAAGGACATGGAGTGTTGTTGTTCTAGAGGATTTAGAGGAGCTATGGAGTAATGTTTCTAGGAAGTCTTCTAGTCTAGCTGATAAGCTATCGAGATTTGCTTACCGTAAACTACAATTAGCGATAATAACTAAGGCTGTAGAGTATAATGTACCAATAATCCTTGTAAACCCTAGAAATACCTCAATAACATGTCCAAGGTGTGGAGTAAGGCTATCCTATAACTACAGGCTAGCATTGTGTAGGGAATGCGGATTCATTGGTGATAGAGATACAGTTGGTGCAGTGAATATCTATATCCGTGCTCATAGGGGGATGTCTCCCCTCTAGGGGTGGGGGAGAAACGCTCCCCCAATGAACAATGAAACCCGAGGAAGGGGGAGAACCAAAGATGAACCGATGACAATTCATATAAAAACATATACAAACATATAAAGAGGTGAACCCTACACTCCATAGCTTCACTAGTACTTCCATAAACAGGTGCTTCAACATATCCTATACCATGTTTCTCAAGATAGGAGGCTGTTCTAGAACTAGCTATTGGTGTAACAGTACTAGCATTAACAAGCACTGACCCCTCTCTAGCATACACTACACCATCCTCTCTATAAACTATGTCGTAGAGAGCTTCATCACCAGATATGAAAGCTATAGCAACACCAGCTCGATCAAATAGTTCTCTAGGAGTATTAACTACTTCTACACCAGTCTCTCTAGCCAATTCTTCAGCTTTCCAATGACTACGATTATAAACTACTATACTATAGCCTTTCTTAACAAGACATCTTACTAAGTTAGAGCCTATAAGACCTGTGCCGATAACGCCAACATACATAGTCTAACCACTCAATAATGAGTATTTACTAGTAGGGGATAAAAAGTTATTACTTAAGGAATGTGCTAGTAGTTTTATAGGGGTAGTCTTCTTGTTTGAATACTTCTTCATATACTCTCCAATAGTAGTTCATATGATTTTAATAGTATTCTGCATTGATACCTGGCTTAACAAGAGAGTTAGAGTTACTTATCTAATACTTACATACACTATACTATTACTATCAGTAATTAGTATCTATTGCTATATAGGTGTTTTAAAAGATGATCTAGAGAGTTTAAAAGAGAGTGGTTTAAGTAGAGAGCTCATGCACAAGACTGATCCTGTTGAAGCAGCTATAAATAGCCTACTATTCCCATCAACACTACTCTATCTATTCATGTTCTTCCTACCATTAATAATATGGTTTAGATTTGAATCAGATAAAGCATTCCATCCATGGAAGTATAAACGTACTTTTGAAGAGCTTCAAGAAAGCTTTCTAGGTTTATCAACAATCTACTACTTCTACAATACTGCTAAGAGAGATACGTTAGTCATACTGAGTATGATGGTTATAGCAGCATTTACAGTATTCTCTACAGGAATGCTTATACAAATGACTATAGTATCATGTAATATCATTTCTCTAAGACACTGTATAATAAGCAACTATACTGGACAAACTCCAATACTAGTATCAATAGCTATAACAATAGTTGAAACTTTTACACTAGTATACATAGCCATAAAGCTTTTAACAAGAATCCATAAACCAGTCTACACCACCTAGTAACCTTATTTAAAGATGAGGAGAATTAAGAAAATAAGGTATAGATAGCTAGTAGTGTAGACTAGTTATACACCTATACTATATTGGTGGGTATAGTGGTTCAAGAGTATACTAGAGTAAGCTCTATAAGTATTAGGGGATTTAGAGGAATAAAGAGTATAGAAAAGAATCTAATAGAAGGTTTTAAGGGAATAAACATATTTGTTGGTAGAAATAACTCTGGTAAGTCAACAATAATTGAAGCAATATACCTTGCAACAACACTTGAAAAACACGATATTCTAGATAGAATACCGCTTGAATATGTTATTAAGAGACGGGGCTGGTACGGGATTAGCGTTTTACAGGATATAGTTTATAAGAAGATGGATAAAGCATCTATAACCGCACACTATATAGATGGAAGTAAGATATCATTAGAAATAGCTTTATATAAAAAAGACACTATTGAATACCGGATCTTTAGTCAGAGAGCTACTAGTACATTAAGACTTAGTTTTAAGAGTAAGGGTAGGACTAGTGGATTAATAGGTGTTAAGGAAGGTAGAAGTAATACTGTATTTATTGACTGGAATTTAGTAAGTAGATTTGGTTTACCAGAGAAAGTGTATTCTCTCCTACTAGAGTATGGAGGGAAGGATGCAGAAGAGTACTTAGCTAAGGTTTTTAAGACACTTTATAAAGGTTTTGAAGAGTTTAAGACATTAAAGAAGGGAGATCAATGGGTTTTATCAGCTATTTTTACTAAATACTCAATACCTATATACCTACTTGGTGACGGGCTAAGATACACGTTTTCATACATTGCATTACTAGGTAGTATTGAGAATGGAGTTGTAGTTGCTGAAGAGCCGGAGCTACATCAACATATTGGTAGTCTAGAGCTTTTATCAGAAGCTATAGTGAAAAGCTTTATTGAACGTAAGAACCAGTTGTTTATTACAACACATAGTCTAGAGTTTATAGACCTTATGTTAGAGAAGGCTAAGAAGTATGGTGCTGGACAAGAGCTTACTGTATATAGGGTTTATCTTAAAGAAGGCTTACTTGGATATAGACGTTATAGCTTTAAAGATGCTTTAGAGCTAAGGAAAGAGTTAGAGCTTGATTTGAGGTTTTAGTATTGAGTACTAAGACGTATTTATTCTTAGTTGAAGGAGTAGATGATGAGGTGTTTTATGAGAAACTTATTGTAAAACTTGTAAATGCTAGAGTTTGTGAGTTAGATGAACTACCAGATACTATAGGAAATTTGTTGAAGAGGAGACGTGATGTTAGGTTGTTTAGAGTAGATAGTGTTTTCATAGCTATAGTTAATTGTGGAGGATACGATAATGTTAAGAGATATCTTAGAGAGTTGTTAAAGTATGAAGAACTTATAGAGTGTATTAGACAGGGTTTATCTAATATTATAGTTTCTGCAGATAAGGATAAGAAGCCATTAGAGTCTATACCCGGTGTAGTAGATTCAGTAAAACCTGAAATAGGGTTTAGAGTAGTTAGGAATAAAGACTATCTAGAAATCATTCTTCAGGATAGTATTACTCTCACTATAAACTTAGTAGAGCAGGGAATCGATCATGGAGTAAAAGCGTTAGAGGATCACATTGAAGAAGTTGCTAAACAAGTAGAGTCTACAATAGCTAAGGCTATAGATGAGGTAGAGAAGGTTTTAGGTAGAAAGCTTAATTCAAAACAAAGAGTTGGTGTATACGAGGCTATAATTGTTAGTAATAAAGGTGTGCCTTCACTAATATCATACATTATTGATAAGACTAGAGAAGATGAGTTAGAGAAAAAGCTTTCTAAACAAATAAGAGTTGTTAAAGCTATTGTCGAGAAATAGCCTTGACTATATCGGTACTACAAAACCCCATTTCTCAAGTGCTCTAGCAAGTTCTCTGTGTGTCTTAGCATACTCGTCAAGCGGTATACCCTCATTTATAGCATCTAGTGCTTGTCTAACAGCCATAGCTCCAGCACGTGGCCCATCAGGATGACCTATAACTCCACCGCCAACCTGTATTACCAAGTCTTTACCAAGATACTTTACTACAACTGGTAGTGTACCTGGATGCAACCCCCCTGATGAGACTGGGAATGCCGGTTTTATATGATACATCTCCTGCTCTAGATGGAGTTCGTCACCAGGTTCTGGCTTGTAGTGTTTCTCTCTAAGTATACCAGCATAGTTTAGTACATCCTTTGTCTTAGCTTCTAGTTTACCAACACCAGGTGTACCTATGTGTATCTGGTCAACACCTATTATACGGTATAGTTTTGCTAGTACATACATTGATATACCATGGTATGGGTTGCGGGTGAAAGCTGCATGCATTGCACGATGAGCGTGTATAGCAACTCCATGTTCTTCAGCAAGGTCTCTAATATAGGTTAGTGCAGCCCATCCAGTTACAACTACATCAACCATTACATAGGGGTTTCCATAATCTACTACAAGCTTAAGCCTCTTCTCCATCTCTCTTACATCACTTGTTATATTAGCAAACCATACCTTTCTCTCACCAGTCTCTTTCTCAACACGATCAATAACCTTCATAATCCTCCTAGCTCTCTCTTCAAACCTACAATATGATGGGCTAACAAGGTTTTCATCATCCTTAATATAGTCCATACCACCAACAAGTATCTCATAAGCAAGCTTCTCAACTTCATCAACACTGTACCCCACCTTAGGCTTAGGTACAGTACCAACAATAGGTCTATCATAGACTTTAAAGATCCTTCTAACACCCTCAATACCCTTACTAGGACCCTTAAAATGCTTCAAGAAGTCATAGGGTAGGTAGATATCCTCTATACGTAGCCCTTCAACACGTCTCATACCAAATATGTTTCCAGCAACAGATGCTAGAAAACCAGGCATATTACCTTCTTCAAACAACTCTACTGGATAAGCTATACGTACAACAAAACTCCCATCACCAAGGTCTTTGAAGTAATAAGCCTTACCCATAAGCTTGTCAAGCCTAGCCTTATCATACCATGTATATAGCGTAGTCCATGTACCAGTACTAGACTCAGCAGCAACACCACCAGCAGCATCCTCAACACTAAACCCTTTAGCAGGCTTAATACGGAAAACAACTATCACGTCACGATCAAGGTCTGGCTCATAACCCTTCTTAATAAAAGCAGGATAGGGTTCAAATTCTTTAGCCACAGCTAATCACCTATAAAGACTTTTACTAAATCCTAGCTCTTAAAAATTAATAAAGCTTACTCCTTACTCAAGTTGTATAAAATAAACGAATAGTATCTTAAAACATAAAATAATAGAGTAGAACTAGAAATCAAGTCTAATAACGGATCATATAAAATATATGTCTGGGACTAATCTAAAATAAAGGAATAACAGCTAAAAGCACTAAGACTAAATAGACAATACATTCTTAAACAGATCTTACTCTAGTACCTCCATGCTTTACAGTTTCTTGAACACTATGCCTTACCAGTGGATCAATTATTCTATAACCACTACTAGTTTTTTCAATAATGCTGTATCTTATAAGGTTCTTCAATAGATCACTAAATCTTTTATCACTTATTGGCCCAGTCTTAGATATAGTATAGCTTCTTATACTAGACCAACTTACTAGACCAGAAGCTATAGCCTCAAGTATAGCGAGATATCTATCACGTGAAGGACTAATAATCTTCTCAAGCTCAGCATAAACCATTCTAGAACCTTCTATAAACACTCTATCCAATGCTTCTCTATGGCTAAACTCCTTTACACCACGATAGTAGCCATATAGTGTAAGCCAACCAGGTATTCCATCAAGTATTTCAACAACCTCTTCTAACTCATATCTATTAACACTAACACCTACTTGTTTAAACCCTTCTTCCAGAAACTCTATACTTTGACTATGTGTAAACCTCTCCAACTTTATCTCACACACATACCTACCATATAATGGTGCTCTCGGATCATCTATTTTAAGAAAATCCTTAAGTACACCAACTTCACTACCAGTAACTATTGTTGACAAATTCTCTAGATTATCCATAGCCCATGAAAACAACATATTATATCTAACAGCACCAGAGTATCTAAGATACTGTGCTTCATCAAAAGCTATTACAAATCTAGTACTATGGTCTATAGCCCATCGGTTAAAGATCTTAAACAACTCCGTGAGATCGGGCAGTTTCGTATAATCCAATTCTACACCGACACCTACTAATTTAAACCCCCTTACCCTCCCTAGTAGATCCCTTAGTCTATAACCTAGTTTCTCAAAGAAACTGATATTATCTATAAAGTAGTCAGCTATCTTCTTATACATATAGTGTCTTGTAACTCTATTATACATACCATATATTTCTCTAACATCAACTATTACATGTGGATAACCAAGCTTCTTAAGAGCTACACGGATAAAGCTTGTCTTACCTATTCTACGTATACCATAAACTAGTATCAACCTCTCTCCAAGATCAAGGCTCTTCCTTAACATAGTAAATTCTCTATCTCTATCATAAAAGTCTTCAAATCTACTCTTTGGATAAGGATCAAAAAACATGGACTATCTCCCCCGATAGCTACTATCTCCCCGGATAGTTAACTTGCTAGACTACTAGATAAATGTATGTTTTCTACCTATATGGAGTATGGACAAAAGAATTCTATCTTATATGGTAACTTGTTTTCCAATAGCTTTAGTAATGGTACACTAGTTACTCCATAGACTATTATCTCTCTAGATCTAATGTATGTGTTTTCCAGTATATTCCAGAAGGTATTGTTTACTATAGAACTAGCTGTTGCTACAACAACGTCTACAAAACCTATATATACATTATTATCTAAGCCATCATATACTAAACGGTTGTTCTTAACCCTCCATACAATGTCTTTTGACAAATCTGTTACTAGTAAGTTATCTCTATAGACACACCATAACTCCTCTACATGACCCGGCTGGTAGCCTATGTGTAGTATCTTTGCTGACAAACCATATCTCTCCATAAGCATTCTTGTTAACAATTTACCACATTCTCTAGGCTTACATCCTCTACAATGCATAGTCCTCTCTACTAAACCGAGATGCTTTAATACAGCTGAAGCAACTGCATAGAATAGTCCACGGTTAAACACGTTATCTAGATCAAGTGATAGTACGTCAGCCAACCTACCACTATAGCTTTTAGGAGCAACTGTAAATACCTGTCCAATAGAGTCTAAGAACCTACACTCAAGCATTATCTCTGGACCACGTATAAGAGCATAGTCGTTACCTGGAAGTTCTAGTTCATAGCCAGTCTTATATGTACACTCAATAAATGTGTCAAGATCCAGCTTAGCTTTTAACACAATATCATTAAATAAATCCTGTATTGTAGCAACATAGTGGTTCAATACGGCTTCGCCATCAACATTTATCTCATAAACTATGATTCTAGCTTGAGATTAATAAGGGAATCTAGCAGTATATCAGTTTATACTATATGATCCTTGTTAACCCTATATAGGAGAAAGCAAGTGTTTTATTCACTCTACACTCTACTATATCTGTATAATGGTTCTAATAGATACACCTTAACTACAGTTCCTCGCTCTATAATCTTTACACCTGGCTCTATAATTGTTAAGCCATTTGCTCTAGCTATTGGTGATACATGATAGGACTCTACATGACTCTCTACATAGACTTCTCCTTTAGCATAGTCTATTCTAGCATACCTTACTCTATAGAATCCAAGATACTTATCCAATACTACTCTATTCCCTAGTCTAGCCTCAATATATGGTAGTCTATGCTCTAGCCCCAGTCCTTGTAGATAGTTTAGTAGAGGTATTATAGTGAATAACGAGCCAGCTATTGTTGATTGTGGTAGACCAGGTAGGTTCACTACTATTGTATCGTCTATAACAAGTCCACTAGTAGACCTACCTGGATGTATCTTTAACCCACGGAACCACTTATCTGGCTTATAGTAATCCATAAGACTAGTCCATGTATAGTCTCTTGGACCCATTGATACACCACCTATAGTGGCAACCATGTCTACAAGCTTACGCACATCTTCTACAACACCAACGATCTCCCTAGGATCGTCTCCTACAATAGCTTCATAACGTACATCACCACCATAATACTCTATAATATGTCTTACTAGAATGTTTGATGAAGCAGGCATGATCTTTGTTGATGGAGCTACTACTTGGTCAGACAACTCGCTACCAACAGCTAGTAATGCTACACGCGGTCTCCTATAAACAACTACCTTATCAACACCAAGATCGATTAATAGCTTCTGAATCTGTGGTGTAACCCTTACACCACTATCAATAATAAGCTCTCCCCTCCTAACATCACTCCCTCTCCTAAACACATTAAACCATTTAGGAACACGTCTATAGACTAATACATAGCCTTCTTCAACACGTGTAGACTCAACAGGTACTACAGCATCAGCACCTCTTGGAATAGGATAGCCTGTTTCAACAAAAACAGCTTCACCACTCTTAAGATTATAGGTGTCAGCATTACGTGGGTCAATACCCTTTATAATCCTTAATCTAGTAAACCTTCTTTCTAAGGTGCTCTCTGTATCTCTAGAACAAATAGCGTATCCATCAACATGAGATAAGTCCGTCCATGGACGGTCTACTGGTGAGTAAATAGGTTCTGAAACAACTCTCCATAAGGCATCTCTTATACTAACTTCTTCAATAATAGGATTAGCATGTGAGATAAGTAGTTTTAGAGCTTTACAAGGGTCCATGTACTTATATAGCTTATTAAATATATCACCTATACTCAATTCTCTAATACACCTGACATTCTAGCATATATTATAATTATGTAATAAAGCTAATGGTACTAAAACACTCCATACACCTAGTAAAGACTAACTGTGCGACTATATTAGCTAATGTATGTATAAGTGTGCTTAGCGATTTAGACTATGTTTAATTATCAACTATTTCAATATATTAGAAGAACTTACTATCAAGTCTCGGTTTTGTCTAATATAGTTTAGCTACATCTATATAATCCTTAGTGTTTTAGATAATGAATACTTATTTAGAGCCCTAGTTACATTGAGTTAATTAATAGATGGACATATCTGTATATACCTTATTTAGGTTTTGAATTGGATTTAGTTAGGATATTGAGTATTGTTGTAAAGATACGATTCTTTATACATAGTATTTTATAT
>CAYZRH010000031.1:0-27865 GCA_964480805.1 uncultured Desulfurococcaceae archaeon | reverse complement strand
GCTAAAATAGAGAGCTATTATATAAATTAAAGACTGCTTTCTTTAAATAATACTCCTTAGAACAATACCTATCCTCATAGTTATAAGTTAGTACTTATACTTAGAAAAGTTAACCATTTATATTAGAAAAATTATAGAAATAGCTCGTATTTATTGATAGAAAGGTTTAAATATTCTAATAATATATTAGACTACTGAACCTAGGAGGTTGGTTGAAATGCCTGGAGAGATACCTCTTATAGGAGAAAGGTTTCCTGAATTAAAGGTATTAACTACACATGGTGTTAAGAATCTGCCAGATGATTACAGGGGTAAGTGGTTTGTACTATTCAGTCATCCAGCAGACTTTACACCAGTGTGTACTACAGAGTTTATAGCATTTGCTAAAAGGTATGAAGACTTTAAGAAGCTTAATACAGAGCTTATAGGGCTTAGTGTTGATAGTACGTTTAGCCATATTAAGTGGATTGAGTGGATTAAGGAGAAGTTTAGTGTAGAGATCCCGTTTCCAGTAATAGGTGATCCACAGGGCGTTGTAGCACGTAAGCTAGGTATGCTTCATGCAGAGTCAGCTACACATACTGTTAGAGCAGTCTTCATTGTTGATGATAGAGGTGTTATAAGGACAATACTATACTATCCACTAGACTTTGGAAGACAGATCGATGAGATATTGAGGATTGTTAAAGGACTACAGCTTGTAGATAGGTATGGTAGAGCATTTCCAGCTAATTGGCCTAACAATGAGATCATAGGTGATAGTGTTATAGTACCGCCAGCAGCTACTATACAGGAGGCTAAGGAGAGGCTTGAGAAGTACAGGTGTTTTGACTGGTGGTTCTGCTATGAGGAGGGTAAGGTTCCTAGAGAGGAGGTTGATGAGGTTAAGAAGTTTCTTAGTAGAGTGCTAGAACTCAGTAAGTAGTTGTTTTATATAGGTATAACATGTCTTTTATAACTACTAATTCCTAGCATTTACTTACTTAATGTTTTATGAGTGTATGTTATAGCTAGGACCTTGTGATAAGAGTTATTAGGTACCTATGTCTTTTAGGAAGTGGGTGGATTAGGTATTCTATGGAGAGGCTTTGTTAGTGTATCTAGAGTTTTTAGCAATACTTAATATGATCAACTATAGTATATTATATATGGTGTAGTGGTACGGTATACCTAGTTGTCACCCAGTGTTCTAAGTCTAAACAGGATAGGTATGAATTGTTTAGAGACGTTAATGTATCTATTCTAGACTACTTGGATGTAGGGTATAGAGAAGCTCTACTAGTAGGGCGTAGAGTGTTTAATAAATATGTTACTGGTGTTAAAGATGTTACAGCACTATCTCTATACAATGGCTTGGAATACCGTGTTCTCAATAAAAGACTTGTTTATGAGAAATACTTGTCTAAAGAAATAGACTTCTTGATAATAAGTGGTGGTTATGGTATAGTTCATGGTTTTGAAAAGATTAGAGATTACAATGTACAGCTTAATCGTAGAGTTCTTAGAGTATGGCTAGGACTTGGTTTAGACAAGATATTAGCTAATTATATAGTTAATAAGGATGTTGAAGAAGTGTATGGTTTCTTTACTAGAACCAGTAATTATAGAGCTGTATACTATAAAGCATTAAAGATAGCTAAGCATAAGAAAGCATATATTGTTGAACCAAGTATCTGTCTCTACCCAAGTGGTCTATACTCACTAAGATGTCTTGGACAATTAGTAAACAACCTATTAGAGTATAATGAAATACCTAGATTTACTGGTAAATGCACGGTTAACGTAAGTAGAGTGTATTAAGTAGGCAAGGACTATCTTCATAGAGTTCTCAAGCATAGCTCTATATTTGGTGATAACTTGTCTAAGCAAGGTTATGTAGAAGTTGATGAGACTAGTTACTAGTACCTACATCCAAGACCAGTATATCTCATTGTTACAAGGAGGGATAATGGATATAATGTAATGACTGCTTCATGGTTTACACCAGTTAGTGTAGAGCCTCCATTACTGGTTGTTGCTATTAGTAGAGAATCATATACTATAGAGTTGATTAGAAAGAATAAGGAGTTTACATTGAACGTAGTTGGCTCTAAACACTTGGATATAGTGTTTAAAGCTGGTTCAGTGTCTGGACGTAGAGTTGATAAATGGACACTACTTGGTTTAAGGGAGTATAAGTCTAAGTACATAAGTGCACCAGGTATTGATGGATCATACGCTATATATGAGTGTTGTGTAAAAGAGATCGTTGAGACTGGTGAGTGTGATCTAGTGTTAGCAGAAGTTCTTGGAATAAATGTTTTAAGAGAACTACATATAAGGTATGGATGGGATCTTAAGAAAGCTGATATACTACTACATATTAGTGGTAGAGTGTTTACAGTGCCGGGTAGAATACTTTATGCTAAAAATACTAGTTAAGTTAGACAGCAGAATATTAGCTAACATATTTTCAATTTATAGTCTATTTAAAATAATATAGAGATCTATTACTAAACTATTTATAGAAAACTTATTTTAGAAAAGCTAATTCTGTATAGCATACATTAAACTTGTTCGAAAGTGAGCTTATAATGTACTTAAGCTTCACTATTAGAGTGTTTCTAGCATTAGCTATTATATGTGCATAGCTTTAATTCCAGTTAATATAGTGGCATATACAGATATGGGAGAACCCACTATCCAGTCTTAAAGACAAGGAGTACACAAGGCTCTTTATCCCAGAGAATGTTATAGAGAGGATAGGTATTATTGACTATATTGAAAAAGCTGTAGCTAGAGCTGATAGAGACTTTATTGAAGACACACTTATTGAAGAAATAGAGAAGTCTAATAAAAGCTCTATTAGCATAGTAGTAATGTTTAAAATAGCTACAGCAAAATCAATGGATGAAGCAGACTATTTAAAGAAGAAACTAGTCAATGTAATTAACACACTAACTCATATTAACCCATTAATAAAGTTGAGGAAAAGCCCGGGACTTACGCTATAGTTGACTTCCGTACTGGATATGTCTATACCTATACACTACCATTTGACCAAGGCCTTGTAGGACAAGAACTTAGAGCCTACATTGTATTCCATAATGGCGATCTAGACAACTACGTTGAAGAACCATATATTGACATAGCTACTATAAATGATACCCCAGAACCAGTATCAGATCCAATAGTACTTCATATACTAACACTAATGACTGCTATGTTATTTATAGTGATAGCTACTATATATAGAAAGCTATAGGATATAGTTATTTACTAAATTATTTTTACACATTTCATTCTATAACTACTTTGATCTATAGAAAACTTTATAGCCTAGATATATCTAGGCTAGATATATCTAGAGTGGTGATAGTGATGGGTTTAGCCGATAAAATTGTTAAACACGCTTATCTAGTTATAGCTTTATGGATTATTGCTTTAATAGCTTTAACACCACTTGCCCTAAAACTTGATGAAGTACTATCTTATGAGGAAACCTCTTTCCTACCAGAGAATACTGAGAGCGTTATAGCTGATGAGATTCTTAAAGAGAAGTTTAATACATCAATGACTATGTATACGGGTGTATCAGTACTATTAGTGACAGGTATAAATGCTAGTGAAGAAGATAGTTGGAGAGCTTATAATGAGTTAAAGAAGTCTATTGAAGGGAAATATGCTACAAATATTACAGGATACTATGACGTATATAGTGATATCAACGATAGCTCCTACAACCTATCCTACACGCTAGTTCTACAAATAGTTAATGCTACAAATATGATGAAAAACCTTACACTAACTCTTATAGAAAACTATAATGAGACAATAGATCATATAAAGTCTATGAAAGAAATGGTTGTAAATACTAGCATATACTATAACACACTCCTTAACAACATTACACAACTACATCAAATGATATATGGAGTTAGGAATGGGCTTACTCAACTAGACCAGGGATATCTATGGCTTAGAGAGAACATTACAATGCTTCATGACTTACTAGTAAACATTAATGAAACTACTGTTGAACTAAATAACGCTTTCTATACAATAGATTATCAGTATAAAAAACTATACTTTGATATAAGTAGAACATACTACTATCTAACACAATTAACAGATGCTTATCAGACAGGAACGCTAGATGAAGAAGATATTGGAACAGTAGTATACTATACTGGTATGAGTAATCTAGGTTCTGTAGACTTCTACCTTGTAGGAGCAGTATTTGAAACAACCTATCCTATTGTCGGCAGTAATACTGATTTAATGAACGATCTTATAATAGCTAATATAACTAGAGACATGCTTATTGAAGCAATTACAACATACTATCAAGTACCTCCAGAGATGGAGCCAGTACTAGAACAACTAATAAATAATTATAACAACTACTTTACTGAAAACCTACTAGCTAATGAGACAGAAGACTATAAACTCTTACTAAACATGTATAGTACAGCACCTGATCAAGCTGGTTCCAGCCAAGACCAGGTATACTACACTATACTATCTATAGCATCCAATATACCTGACTCGATGAAGCCAGTGTTAGCATATATTATTTCAGAAGAGTCCAGTAATTATGGATTAGAGATACCGTATGATACAGCATTATATATGGCTACAAACATTGTTGACCTAGGTCCTCAGCCAACGCTTAACAGTATTAAAGGAGTTGTAGTTAATACAACAACACAGCTTATCTACAGTCTCAGTATACCTATTCCAGCAACTGATATATCGTCTCTACTAAATAGACTATATGATGAAGGTGTTACAACAAGCCTCCTCCAAGAACTCTTTATAGAATCTCTACAAAACCAGGAGATACCTCCTACAGAGAGAGCTTTTCTAGAACTATGTTTAGATAAGGTTTTAGAAGTAGATGTTAATGCTACTGGTATTTTATTAGAGAATGAGACGTTGTTGAGAAAAGCAACTATAGAGGTTTCACAAGAGATCATTCCTAGCCAGCCAGTACCGCTAACCAGTATTAGTAAATACATTGGGGCACTATATGACCTAGGTCCTACACCTGATCGACAGTTATTGGAGAATGTTACAAAAGACATAGTCTATGAGATGTTGTTGACTATGGCTAGTAACTATACAAGCATGCTTCCTATAGATATGCCTTTAGATATGGTTAGAGAATTTATTGGATTAGTAGTAAATACTTCTATTAGAGTAGACTATACTAGTGAATCTAGTGTATATGGTGCAGTCTATAGTATTGTTAAAGAACTTATTAATATGACTGGTAGTGGATATGTTGATGTAATTGATAGAGTATTCCATGAACTCTATTTCTTAGAGGAGAATGCTTCTATAGAAGGTATTAGAGTTCATGTTGTCAACCCATTGTTTAAGGATATGGTTGAAGAAATGGCTGGCTCGTTTATGGGAGAAGGTGTTCCAGAAGAGTTTAGAGAAGAGATCGGGGGTGTTGTTGGATGGATTATTGATAACTATCCATTATCTAGTAGTGATGTTAGAGATTATGTTGTTAATAAAGTCTATAGTAGTACTGTAGAGTTTTTAGGAGAAAACATGTTGTTTAAAGACTTACTAGAGAGAATGGATCTGTACAATATTATAGATAGAGCTTACGATATTAGTTTAGAGGATGAAAAGGCTTTAGAGAACCTAGCTTTAGATGTTAAGCCAGTGTTTATGGATATGTTTCTAGACTATATGAGCTTGTATTTAGAGACCATGAAGAGTAGTGATAACACAACTCTACTTATAACATTTACACCACTAGGCTCTAGTGATGAAGAGAAGTATGAGAATGCTCTAGAGGTTAAGGAGAAGGCTCTAGAGATCTATGGTAGAAGCTATAGTGGTTTAGAAGCCTATGTTACTGGAGGTGTTGTTGCTAGTCAGGAGCTTAAGGAAGTTGGTTTAAGAGATGTACGTCGTGTACAACAGTGTAGTTATCTATTAACACTGATCGTTTTATTCATTGTTGTTGAAGCATTATTTGCTGTAGTTGTTCCATTTATAAGTATTGGAGCAGCTATAATGCTTGCATCTGGTGTTGTATACCTTGTAGCAACTTATGTAATGGATATTAGTAGTTGGGCCCGTGTACTTATGACAACAACTGCTCTAGGACTAGGTATTGACTATACAACATTCTATCTACACCGTTTAAGAGAAATGCTTGGTAAAGGAATGGGTTTTGAAGAAGCTGTTGCTGAAGCTATACGTAGAGCACGTGACGGTATACTTGCTAGTGCTTCAACAGATATCATTGGCTTTGCAGTACTTATGATTGCATGGGATTTCCCATTCCTACGTGTAATAGGTGTTACTGTACCAATAGCTATATTCTCTGTATTCCTTGCTAGTCTAACACTAATACCTGCTTTAACAGCTGTTATTGGTAAGTCTAAATGGTTCTGGTGGCCTCGTAAGCCTTCTAAGAAGTTGAATGAAGTTGTTAGTAGGGGTAGTAGAGTTGTTAATGCTATTATTCGTGGTAGGTTTATTGTACTATTATTGTTTATAGTATTGTCTATACCAGCTGTTTATACATTCATTACATTCCAGGGTAGCCATGATATAAAGCTCTATCTACCAGAGGGTACTGAGACTGAGAGAGCATATGCTGTTCTAGAAGACAAGATCGGTGCTGCTACTACTTCACCACTCTATGTTGTTATAGAGCTTAGTGGAGAGATTAATGACGCTATGCTAGGGGATCTAGAGAAGGTAGCTAATGATATAGCTAGTCTAGATTATGTTAGAGTAGTCTATGCACCTACAAGACCTTATGGTGAGACTTTAGAGTATCTATCACTAGAGTATGTTAGGACATATAATGGTACAGTGTATATATCAAGTGATAACAATACAGTCATGTTTAGAGTAGTACTTACAGTACCTGGTGAGAGTGATGAAGCACGTGATACTGTTAGAGAGATAAGGAGTATTCTAAAAGAATATGTTGATAAAGACAAGTTTATTGTAGGAGCTTATGTTGGCGGTTTATCAGCTTCTATGGTTGATCTTGATGAGATGTTGAATGAGAGCTTCTGGCATAAGATAATACCTGTAGCTGTAGTCTTGATGTTTATAGCTTTAACACTAACGCTTAAAGGTGTTATAGCTGCTTTAGTGACACTCTGTATAATTGGTGTTGGTACTACATGGAGTATATGGGTTTCAACAATAATGTTCCAGGGATTATTTGGTAAACCACTACTATGGTTTCTACCACTAGTACTACTAGTTGTACTACTAGGTGTTGGTGTTGACTATAACAGCTTCTATCTAGTACGTGTACGTGATGAAATGGAGGAGGTTGAGCCAAAGAAAGCACTTAGTATAGCGGCTAGAGCATCTGGTAGACTAATCATAGGTTTAGCACTAATACTCTCATCAGCATATACCTCACTAGTATTGACAAGTATGTGGGCTATGCGTGAAATAGGCTTTGTACTAACACTAGGTATAATGATTATAGCGTTATCAGCAGTCTACATTGTATCACCAGCAATAATATCAATGTTTAGACACCATACATGGTGGCCGTTTAAACTTAGAAGGAGGTTGGAGGGCGTTGATGAAGACTAGTGTTAAACAAGCAGAAGATCTCGTTAAAACACTTTTTAGTGTACCGTTACGAGCACTTATTCTAGAACTTATTGCTCTCCATGGAGAGATGCATGGTTATGAGATTATGAAGAGAATTAGTGAGATAACTATGAATTTATGGAAGCCAGGTACTTCAACACTATACATGGTTTTAGACAATCTTGTTAAAGACGGTCTTCTTGAACGTAGAGAAGAGTATCGTGGTAGGATGAAGAGAGTTAGGTATAGAGTTACAGAGAGGGGGTTAGAGATACTAAGTGTATCTACAGATATGACTTTAAAGATAATGTACCAAGTTATTGAGAGACTGGAGACTCTTAATAAGAGATTAAGGAAAGCACGTCCTGGAAGAAAGATTTTGAAGAAAGAGGATATAGTAAAGCATGTAGAGTTGTTAAAGAAGATACGTGAACTAATTGATAAGAAGATCAGTCAGTTAGAGTTGAAACTTCAGGAACTACAATAGCTTTATATACAGCATCTTTCTATAAATCTATAGTTTTTACCTAAAATACTGTATATAGTCTTTAGGTATTGAACAACAAGCTTTAACAATATCTAGGCCATATTCTTTAATAAGCTTTTTAGAAGGATTAACTACTCGGTCTATAAGAGACTCTCTTATAACATACTTATCAACGTCCTCCTTCACAATTCTAGGCCTCATACATCCAAGAGCTATTTCTGTTTTCAACTTCCTTTTAGCATATCTTAACAACTCTATAATATCACTAGTTTTTGGAGGTTTATAGTTCTCCATAGGAGTGCCTCTGGTTGGTATGAATACTATAAATGTTGTTATATATGTATCAAACATTGATACAGTATCCACTGCTTCATACTCACTAACTATTTCTCCAAACCTAAAACCTACTGGTATGTGTGGAGCAATATATGGTGGACCATATTTTTCAAGAAACTCTAACCCCTTAACATAGTCACCTGGTTTCTTATCTAGATTCCTTATACTCCTTATGACATAGGGATCTACTATAAACTCATAATCAACTATATCAATACCTGTTGAACCAATCTTTTTAGCAAGTTCTTTATCAACTAATCCTATATGAACACTTATAACTACTCCATAATCCCTCTTAATATCATTAATTACTTTTAAATAAGGCTCTATAGGTAGTCTACCATCTCTATTAAAACCACCACTTACAAGAATCCCTCTAATACCCTTATGTTTAACAAGATAGCTCACCCATTTATAGAACTCTGTAGGTGCATATACATGATCCATTATACTAAGGTATTTACCCATACAATATAGACAGTTTAAGAAACACTTGCTTCCAGTAATACTTATACTTCTAAAGAGCTCTTTAGGTATAAATGCTAGAGGCTTAGACATTCTAGAAAACCCTTAAACTACAATAGATCTCTTTTAGAAAAACACTTCTATACTTAGTCAATATCTCTCTAGAAGGTATATTGTATAATGGACCTCTAGGGCTCTCATTATAGTATGGTCTATTACATTCTGGACAACCACTTGTTAGAAGACAATCTAGGTATCTATCAATATTATCTAAGACTCGTCTAACTAGATGTTTCTTTAAAACTGCTTTATCTTTAGTGTAGTAGATGATGCTTTCTAAACTATAACCTTCTAGTAGTAGACATCTAACTAACTGTGCTCTACGATACCTATAGATACTAGGTCTATTGGATGGTTCATTATATGGAGGAGTATATGCAAATAAGGCTATATTACAGCCAAGGTCTATTAGATACTTCATAGTATTGTATAGCTCTTTATTAGTTTCTCCAATACCAACTATCAGATGCACTATAACCCTTCTATATCCATAAACCCCTACCATAGACTTTATAAAATCTATATAGGTATTCCATGTAAAGGGTTTTCTAACTAGTTTAAATATTCTTGGAGATGAAGCATCTAATCCAATACCAATATAGTCTACTCCAAACTTCTTTAGATAACTAGCTTTTTCAACACATGTAGGTGTTGTACATATACTAATGGGTGTTTCTACACCATATTCTCTTAGAAACTCTATAATCTCAATAACTTCATCTATAAAGTCCTTCTTTAAAATTGTTTGAATACATATTCTCTTAAACAAAGTGCTTCTATAACGTTCTATAAATTCCTGGATACTGATAGTAGGCCATGGTATTCTTGATAAGTATTCTCTAGAACCATTATAGGACATGCTTTGTCTACAGAATATGCATTTAGCTCTACATCCATTTCTTGAATATTGTAGTAGATATGCTGTTCTAGGTTTTACATTAATTTTTAAATTACTATCTTTAAGTAATGCTAGTGTACCTATTGATACTCTTATAAGTTTCTCTTTAACACTCATAGCGTTCCCCGCTTACCATGGCTTTTAATTGTTTCTGAATGCTTTTAATCATGGTGAGCGGTTCATCACGCTTCCTCTCGGGGCCCCTCACTGTAGTGGTTCACCCCTAGTTACCTAGGGACTCATAGCCCTACGGTTCTCGGAACCCCGAGGTTACCGGATAAACTCATAAGCTTCTGAGGTTATAAACCCTTACTCCTAAACTAATAACTCTATATTCTATATTAGGAGATTATAGTATCTAGAATGTGGTATAAAACTAGTTTGTGGATGGGATATTGGTTTGGAGACTTGTTTATAGTAGAGGTGATGTATACTGGAATATGGCTATGGATGAAGCTATGTTGTTGCTTAGAGAGAGAAATGTTATACCAAATACTCTTAGACTATATGTTATAGAACCTAGTGCTGTAACTATAGGTTATTTCCAGAAAGTATATGATGCTGTAAATATGGATTACCTGTTGGAGAAGAACATACCATTTACTAGAAGAATTACTGGAGGAGGATCTGTTTACCACGACTCTAGTGGAGAGGCTACGTATTCTATAGTAGCTAACATAGATGATATATCTAATGATATAATGGAGAGCTATAGGATCATATGTATGGGTTTAGTATATGCTATAAAGGATCTAGGCTTAAATGCTGAGTTCAAGCCAATTAACGACGTTGTTGTTAACGGTAAGAAGGTTTCTGGTAGTGCACAGACAAGGAAGAAGAATACCCTATTACAACATGGAACACTAATGTATAATACAGATCTAGACACTCTAGCTAAAGTGTTGAAAGCTCCTAGAGAGAAGCTTTTAGCACATAGAGTAGGCTCTATAAGAGAGCGTGTTACAACACTATCTATAGAACTTGGGCATAGAATTTATTTAAAAGATGTTTTAGAAAGACTTGTTAATGGATTTAGTAAAGCATTAGGTGTAGAATTTACTGTATCCAACCATTCTACTGAAGAGCTCTCATTAGCTAACATGTTGTATAGGAAGTATATTGGTAGTTCATGGATTTATAAAAGGTGATCTATATATGTATAAGAGAGTTTCTGTTTCTAAGAAGAGAGTTGGAGGTAAGATGGTTTGTGTTGACCTAGTTATAGATGAGACACTTACTATAAGAGATATTGTGATTAGTGGAGACTTCTTTGCGTATCCCAGTGAGTCTATTGAAGAGCTTGAAGGAATGCTTAGAGGTTTAAGTATAGAGGATGCTATTAAAGTTATTGAGAGAGAACCTATTGTACTAGTAGGGGTTTCTAAAGAAGATCTTATAGAGCTATTTAAAGAGGCTATGCATAGGGTCATAGCCTAGGAATAGGCTTATTGATAAACTATTTATCTAACAGTATTTATTCAACAAAACACTATTACTTCTATGTAGGAGGGATAGGGCTTTGTCTATGAAACAGCTTATACAAGACTTCTACAACTATATAAAGTTCTGGAAGAAAGCTAGTCCAGAACAGATTGAGAAGTTTCTAGAACTACTACATGTTATTGAGAAACCAGGTGTACTTAATACTAAGACAAAAGAGTTGATAGCAGTAGCCATATCGGTTGTAGTACAGTGTCAATGGTGTATAGCATTCCATGTAAAATCAGCACTAGATGCTGGTGCTAGACCAGAAGAAATTAGAGAGGCTGCATGGGTTGCTGTACTTATGGGTGGTGGCCCACAACTAGCCTATATGCAGCTAGTTGAAAGAGCTCTTGAAGAGTTTAGTAAATAGCTCTTGTTACTCCATATAATGTTTTTAATGATTTTTTAATCAGCCATCCCACCTTTATTCTACATGTTAAAGATTATATTAATTAGTTAGTACATCTATAGCATTAAAGTAAGTATTGTATAGGGTTGCTATAGGACTGGTGGTGTACAGTATTGAAGTACCCACTAGACCGCATATGTGTTAAGAGTGGTATACTGTGTCCAAGGTGTCAAAGACTTGTAGAACAAGGTGTTGTTGAGGAGCATGAGATCGATATTATAAGGGAGCTCATCGATCTTGAGGAGAAGGGGTTTAAGGGGTTGCGTAGGGGTGTTTATAGGAAGGCTTATAGAAGCGGTGATCTTGTGGTTGTTGTTGTAGAGGGAGTAGGTGATCTTAAGGTTCTTGATAGAGCTGGTAAGGAGTTATCTAATAGACTTAATGCTAGAGTTAAGATTGTAGAGAAAACAGGTGATCAGAGAAGACTTGTAGAACAAGTAATATATCCAGCAACACTTCTTGGAGTAAATACTCTATGGCTGCCTAATGGTACTGAACAAATGGTTATTAGAGTACTACGTAGAGATCAGAGGGTTATAGGTTCTAGAAAACACTATTATGAAGAAGTACTAGCCAAGATCATGGGTAGAGAGACAAGGATTAGGTATGAATAATGCTTTTAACATCATCCTTCATTTTATCATAGCGTCTTATCTAACTGTACACTAGATCATAGTTTATGTTTACTAGTTCTAGTTTTGAACTATACTTATAGCGTTTATACTCACTAACATCTTGGGGCTTCCTAGCTATAAACAGTTTTTCATGATATATGAGGAGGAAGTCTCTTTTAGACAACTTAGACCATACCTCTCTAGTTGTCTTCATCTTATGCTGTATCTTAACAACTTCTTCTTTAAGTATAAATCCTATATCAAGTAGTGTTAAGAGTACGTAATGTGTTATTGGTACATAGTGTTTATGTATGCGTGTGTCTCCAACAAGCATTCCCATATACTTACCCGGTTTTAATACTCTATAAGCCTCCTTTACAACATCTCTAATCATTCTAATATAATCCTCTAGTTTTGAAACACTAGAAAGGTCTCCTTCAACACGTCTACTCCTACTATACCTTATAATGTTATAATATGGTGGATGTGTAGCAACAAGATCTATACTGTTATCAGAGATCTTGTCTAAACTCCTTGCATCACCATGATAGATCTCTACTCTAGCTCTAACAATATCGTCAAAACCTATATCACCAGCCAAATCCCCGCCGCCAAGATACTGGAGAACATCTTGTTTCCTAAAAGACTCTAAAGCTTTCTCAAGCCAGTAGAGACGATGGAGAGTGAGTATAACAGCGTTATAGTTTATATCAACACCAATACAGTTTCTACCTAAAAGCTTAGCTTCAATACAAGTAGTACCACTACCTACCATAGGATCTAGAACAGTGTCTCCAGGTTTAGTATATTTAAGTATTAGTGCACGAGCCATTTGCGGGGGCCAGTTACCACGATAATCTCCACGATGAGTAGCCCATGAACCACGTTTAGGGAAGCTCCATACAGTAGTAGATACATCAGTAAGTTCTTGAGGAGATGGATAAAGTCTAGAGATATCTATAGGTTTAAGCCTTATAACTTGATCCTCAATAACTATTTCCCCATGATCTTTGATGAAATTAAGATACTCTTCAAACGATACTCTCCTCATACCCTTTAACCCTTGATCTCTTATCTACAATATTATTTCCTAGTGATTTATAAACAATTACTCCCTTAATAATAGCAATTATACATCAACAATAAACGTAATACCAATATAGAAGATCTAGTAATAACTCGTTTCTAAACATTAAAATTTTAAACACATCTTACTTAATAAACCCTCTACTATATTCTATCCCCACTCCCATCGATATCTATGGATTTTCTAAAACAATAACATAGCTCTCTAAGAATCCCTATAGAGTACCTAGGATTTGTGTAAGAAGTTTTAGTTGAGCAGTAGCTAGAGTATAAGGTTTTCCTTAAATATCTCTCTCAAGACTATTGTAGCATACATTCCCTTCTCTAAATAAAATGTTATCCATAGATAGCTCTTTCCGTGCTTTACCTCTAGATCTACTGGTTTGAATAGTGTCTTTCTATAATAACCTCTAATTCTATGCTTTTTTAAAGCATTAACTAGATCATCTATAGATGCAACGTCCATAGCCTCATAAGATCTAGAATATTTGTCAATGCATCCTGGTCCAGGAACACATATTTCCTCTTTAATGAATCCTCTTTCTTCAATAAACTTGTTTAGTATATTATTGAATATGTATGACTGAAGTGATTGTATGTATAGAGTGGCTAGTTTTTGCCCGAGTTTTTTAATTATGTTGTCTAAGCTTATTCTCTTCTTAATATGTTTTTGAAGAATTTCTTCATAGTATAGGTATTTATATGTTTTAGAAATCCTTGATCTAATGTTGTCTATGTTTTCTCTAGGATATATGGAGTACAGTATTTCATATAGTGTATCTACATAGTTGTTTTTTATAATATACTTGCCTATTAAGTGTGTATTGTATCTTATTATGCCGAACCTCTGGTATCCATAGTATGATGGTAGTCCATGTTCTTCTATTACTTTTAGTATTTTCTTTAACTTATCCTCATCTACTCTAGAGTCTATTTTTATAGAGAACTTGTTGTATAGTATGTGTTTCTTACTAAGCTTCTTCCTTAAATAACCTATCTTTTTTATAGAAACGTTCTTATCTATAGTTGTTTCTTCATCAATAGATGGTTCTTCTCTCAACAACCCTTTCTTAATAACTATATACTGTATTGATGTAGAGTCTCTATCCTTTAATCCAGCATAGTATATGTTTGACACTGGTATCCTATAGTATCCTGCTATAGCTCTTAATGCTTTAAATGTATCAACACCTTTCTTAACAAGTCTATAGAGTGTATAGTTTCCATAATCTCTACTAAAGCCTAGACTCTCTAGATCAATGATTTCTTCTACAAAGAATGTTTCTGGAGAAGGCTTATACTCTACATTAACTCTATCATCTACTAGACAATACTTTAAACCACATACAAAGTCTAGTGGATGGCAGTAGGTTGGATGCTTCAAAGTAGTTTCAACCCACCAGTCACCTTATCTACAAGATTTGATGGAGCAGGGCCTATAGCTACTGCTGTTAGTGTTCCTGGAGGTAGTTCTGTAAGACCAGCGTCTCTAACAATAGATACTGGTAGGTTATTTGATTCAGCCTTCATAGCTATCTCTAGTAGTTCTTCCCTACTAGATACTTTTACAACAACTTTCTTCTGCCCACTCTCCCACCACTTGTTAAACCATTCTCTATAGTTGTGATAAGCCTTGAATGCTGCTAGTACTGATGCGTGAGCTACTTGTACTGCTAATTTACCCCTGCTCATACCAAGATCTGTTCTTACAACTATAACTTGTTTACAGTCTTCTATAGACACCAAGGTTTCTCTCCGATAGTTTTATAGAGGACAATACAGTTTTTAACTCCATACTAGACTAGTGTTTAGAGGCTGGTATGGTATGGCTACTAGAGAGATACCATCTACATCTATACTAGAAGCTTCATCACCACCAGTATGTAGTAGTTGTCATAGAATGATACCTCCTGGAGAACACGGAGCATCATTTCCTTGTCCAAACTGTGGTACAGTAATCATTATACGTTGCCGTAAGTGTAGACAACTTAGTGTACCATATAAGTGTCCTAACTGCGGGTTCATGGGTCCATGATTAGAGGGGAGGTGTGTGGGTATGGCTCGTGTACTTGTTGTTATGAAGGTTCTTCCAGAAGATGTAAGCATTAACCTTGAAGAGCTTAAGGAGAGAATAGGGTCAATGCTTCCAGAAGGCTATGAGATTGCTAGACATGATGTAGAGCCTATAGCTTTTGGTTTAAAAGCGTTGAGACTATACATTGTAATGCCTGAGGAAGTTGAGGGCGGTACTGAGCCTTTAGAAAACCTTGTTAATAGTGTTGATGGTGTTAGCCAAGCTGAAGTAGAGATTGTTCATCGTATGACAGAATAGACTCTGTAGAGGGCATGCTATTTTATACTAAAATACTCGTATTAAGTTAATAGAGAGAACGTTTTATATAATCTAAGGTATTTTAAGGGGATTACCTAAAACTAGGTTTTAGGATTAAGTATAGACTGGGTGTGACGGGTTTGCCTAGACCTAGTGGTTCTACACAGAAGAACCGTAGGGTTGTGCTACGTGTTGTAGAAGCATACCATCGTGATGCTGGTAAGGGTATTGCTCGCATAGACCCTGATGTTATGAGGAAGCTGTATCTAGAGAATGGAGATATTGTAGAGGTTGAGGGTAAGAAGAAGACTGTTGTCAAGGTTATACAGGGGTTTCCAGAGGATCGTGGACTGGGTATTATAAGGCTTGACAATATTGCTAGACAGAATGCAGGTGTAAGGATCGGTGATAAGGTTACTGTTGGTAAAGTTGATATACGTCCAGCACAAGTAGTAAAGCTTGCTCCAACAAGGTTCTATGCATCAGTTGACCAGGGGTTTACAAAGTTTGTTAAATCAAAGCTTCAGGAAAGACCCGTTCTTGAAGGAGACCTTGTTATAGTCCATATGCTTGGGCAATCACTACCATTCACTATAGTTTATACTAAGCCTAAAGGACCAGTTATTATCAAGCCTACAACCAATCTAATACTACTAGAGAAGCCTGAGGAGCAATACAGACTACCACGTGTAACCTATGAGGATATTGGCGGTATGAAGCATATTATACAGAGAGTGAGAGAGCTTATAGAACTACCACTACGCCATCCAGAGCTTTTTAAGAGACTAGGTATAGAGCCTCCTAAGGGTATATTGTTGTATGGACCGCCTGGTTGTGGTAAGACTTTATTAGCTAAAGCTGTTGCAAATGAAGCTGATGCTTACTTTATAGCAATCAATGGACCAGAGATTATGAGTAAATTCTATGGTGAGAGTGAGCAGAGGTTGAGAGAGATATTTGAACAAGCTAAGAAGAACTCGCCAGCAATAATATTTATTGATGAAGTAGACGCTATAGCTCCTAAGAGAGACGAGGTTATAGGAGAAGTTGAAAGACGTGTTGTAGCACAACTACTAGCTCTAATGGATGGACTTGAAAGCCGTGGAGAAGTAATAGTTATAGCGGCTACCAACCGCCCTAACGCTCTAGACCCTGCACTACGTAGACCAGGTCGTTTCGATCGTGAGATAGAGATACCGTTGCCGGATAAACAGGGTAGACTAGAGATCCTACAGATACATACACGTGGCGTACCTCTAGCTGAAGACGTTGATCTAGAGAAGCTTGCTGAAATAACACATGGTTATACAGGTGCTGATCTAGCAGCTCTTGTTAAGGAGGCAGCACTACATGCTCTACGCCGTTATCTACCAGAGATCGATCTTGAGAGCGAGCATATTCCATCAGAAGTTCTTGAGAAAATGGAGGTTCGTATGGAGGATTTCCTAGCAGCTTTTAAAGAGATTGTTCCAAGCGGCTTACGTGAGATCTATATTGAAGTTCCAGAAGTCTATTGGAGCGATATTGGTGGTTTGCATGAAGCTAAGCAGCAGTTGAGAATGGCTGTTGAATGGCCTCTTAAATACCCGGATGCCTTCAAGCGTCTTGGTATAAGTCCACCTAGAGGTATATTGTTGTATGGACCGCCTGGTTGTGGTAAGACTTTATTAGCTAAAGCTGTTGCTACTGAGAGTGGTGCTAACTTTATAGCTATTCGTGGTCCAGAGGTTTTGAGTAAGTGGGTTGGTGAGAGTGAGAAGATGGTTAGAGAGATATTTCGTAAGGCCCGGCAGTATTCTCCAGCAATCATATTCTTTGATGAGATAGACGCTATTGCTCCTGCTCGTGGATATGCTTATGACTCACGTGTTACAGAGCGTATTGTTAGCCAGTTACTTACAGAAATGGATGGTATTGCTTCTCTTGAAAACGTTATTGTTATAGCTGCTACTAATCGCCCAGACATACTAGATCCAGCACTGCTTAGACCAGGTAGGTTTGATAAACTAGTCTATGTACCACCACCAGATACGCAGGCTAGACTAGAGATTCTCCGTATACATACTCGTAACATGCCGTTAGCTGATGATGTAGACTTGTTTGAAATAGCTATGCGTACTAACGGCTATAGTGGTGCCGATCTAGAGGCTCTTGTACGTGAAGCCGCACTGCAGGCTCTTAGAGAGAGTATTAGAGCCGATCGTGTCTACATGAAGCACTTTATTGAAGCACTAGAGTATGTTAAGCCATCTATAACTCCTAATATGGAGAGGATGTATAGAGAGTGGTTTGAACATGCTAGACAGAAGCTTCCAAAGATCCATTTAAAACCTCAAGTATATACATAGTATCTTGGTAGATAGAAATGGCTTTAAAACGTATTCCATGGAGAAACCGTCCACTATTCCGCATAGTTGTTGATGAAATAGCCCGTCATGGTGGTAGGATTACTGATACAGAGCTATTGGAGATTGTTAGAAGTGAGTATGGTTTCGACGTATCTCTCCCAGAACTCTACCATGTTATAATGATGCTTGAACTACGTGGTTTTATACAAGTTAGTAAGGTTAGGAAGGAACTACATATAACGTTTTCTAGACTATTCATTTCTGGTAAGATATAGTTCTCTATATAAACCATATATTCCCTTAGAGATAAACCATATTCTTAGAGGAGATGGTATGCTATGGGTGTTAATTTAAAAGACCTTATACCAGATGATGTAAAGACGGTTATAGATGATCTTAGGAATCTGCGGGGTAGAGTTGTAGCAGTAGACGCATATAATGCTCTATACCAGTTTCTAACAGCTATCCGGCAACCAGATGGCACACCATTAATGGATCATGAGGGTAGGGTTACTAGTCACTTAAACGGCTTATTCTATAGATCGATAAACTTTGTTGAAGCAGGTATTAAGCTTGTATACGTTTTTGATGGAGAGCCCCCAGAGATCAAGTATATGGAGATACAGAGGAGGAAGAAGGTTAAGGAAGAGGCTATAAGGAAGTATGAAGAAGCTATTAAGAAAGGTGATCTAGAGGCTGCTAAGAGGTATGCACAAATGTCTGCTAAACTAACTGATGAAATGGCTGGAGAAGCTAAGAGATTGCTTGAAGCAATGGGTATTCCATGGGTGCAAGCACCAGCTGAAGGTGAAGCACAAGCTGCTTATATGACTAGTAAGGGTGATGTATGGGCTACTGCTAGTCAAGACTATGACTCACTACTCTTTGGCTCACCAAGGCTATTGAGGAACCTGACAATATCTGGTAGGAGGAAGCTTCCACGTAAGAACATCTATATTGAGATTAAGCCTGAAGTTATAGAGCTGAACAAGGTTTTAGAAAGACTCGGTATTACTCGTGAACAGCTTATAGCTATTGGTATACTTGTTGGTACAGACTACAACCCTGATGGTGTAAAGGGCATTGGACCTAAGAAAGCACTACAACTTGTTAAAACATATAAGGATATAGATAAGTTGTTTAGAGCTATACCATCCCGTGATTTCCCAGTAGAGCCAAAGAAGATATTTGAATACTTTATAAACCCTCCACATACAGACAATTACAAGCTTGAGTGGAGAGAGCCTAATGAGGAAGCTATTGTAGATATACTTGTTAAAGAACATGACTTCAGCCCGGATCGTGTAAAGAAGGCTGTTGAAAGACTTAGGAAGGCGTATAAGGAGTATATTAAGGGTGTACAGAAAGGACTAGATAAGTGGTTTGGATTCTAATATTGAAAGCTAGATAAGTGTAAGAACTCTATCCATGAATACACTAACTAATACTATAGCCTCCAACCATACTCTCCAACAAGTGGTACAAATAAGCAGTATGTATCCTCTAGTACATGGACTTCTCCATTAACACTCTTTCTAACAATAAGCAGCCTCTGTACACCAAGATCCCCTACAGGTATAACCATTACACCTCCAGGCTTTAACTGTTCAATCAAGGGCTTAGGTATATCTGGAGCAGCAGCTGTTACAATGATCCTGTCATAGGGTGCTTTATCTGGATAACCCTTTGTACCATCACTAACTACTACTGTGACATAGTCTATATAGCCTGTTTTCTCAAGATTCTTTCTAGCAAAGAAAGCTAGTTCTGGTATTCTCTCAACACTATATACATGCCCTCTTCTAGAAGGATCTCGTTTAGCAACTATTTCAGCTAAAACAGCTGCTTGATACCCAGAACCAGTGCCAATCTCTAAAACTATGTCTCCAGGCTCTGGATCAAGCTTCTCAGTCATCAATGCTACCATGTGTGGTGCACTAATTGTCTGTCCATAACCTATTGGTAGTGGTTGGTCCAGGTAAGCCCATTTACGGTACTCTTCTAGTACAAACTCTTCACGTGGTACATTGAGCATGGCGTCTCTAACTTTCTCACTCCTAATAACACCCTCTAGTACAAGGTTTTCTATAAGCCTTCTTCTCTCATACTCATAGCGTTTTCTCAAACAAGTATACCCCTCTATTGAAATAATATTAGCCTCTAGATAGTTAAATAGATATGGGATCAAAGACTTGGTAGACATAGTTTATGAGGAAGTATTTGCTAGAGGACACCCTAATATAAGAGCTATTCACAAAACAACACTTGAAATAACTAGAGACCAGGATCTAACACCACGTGGAGACTGCATAATTGGTGTAAAAGCTAGTAAGGGGCTGGCTGATTTCTCAAAAGAATTTAAAGAAATAGCTAGGAAAAAGACATCAATAATTATTACACTACTCTACATAGATGATAAACTCTATGATCAAGTTATTGGACATGGACACCCAAGTCTAACGTATAGTGATAACAGGAAGATCATTATTAGAAAGAGTACATACATAGATGGAGCAACAGCTATGATAAACTCTTCTAAAGCCGCTAGAGATCTTGATAGAGAACTAGTTGGCAAGCTAAGGGATAGTGATACTGTTTTAAAAACACTATTTATAACACTAGATCTTGGAGAGCTTTACTCTAAAAACATACCTATAGGGAGAATAGTCAAGTACCTTCCTTACACCAGTAACTCTCCAATCAACCAGACTATTAGAAACTCTATCGACAACATCTTTAGAACTACTACCTAGTATGTATAGGTATAATACTGTACCAGTATGGCTAAGATAGTTATACACTTCTATAAAATCTAGAGAGCCCCGGGGTAGATTAGCTATAATCCTATCAGCTCTCCCTCTATAGACAAAACTGGGTATACTCCACGCATCATTAAGTGATGCTATTACAGACCCCTTTAACTTCTTCTTATTCAATTCAACACTTCTTAAAAGACACTCTATAGCGTAAGGATTTAGATCGTTTGCTAAAACTAGAGCATTTCTAAGACAAGCTATGTGTAGCGAAAAACCTCCAATACCAGAGAACATGTCTACAACAAACTCTCCATCAACAACCTCGTTAGCTACTAAACGGTGTTCTGTAGATAGTCTTGGATTGTAGTAGACTTTATGAAGTAGTATATAGAATCTTAAACCATACTCTCTATGGACTACTTCATCAACATCCATGCCCCATAGTAGCTCTAACCTACTTAAACGATATCTTGTCTCAGTACCCTTCTTAACATATATACTCTTTACACGTGGATAAACACTCTTTATAACACTAACTAGTTCACCCCTACCCCATTCCTTAATGACACTCTCTCTAACAATAACTACATCACCAACAATATCATATGCTGGTATATGCTCTAGTTTAGAAGAAGCCTTTCCTAGTGGAGGACTGCATTCAACAATATTGAAAAATACACCATGCTCTTCTAGTAGATTGGATGCTTTTCTAGAATCTACTATTGGTATATAGAGCTTGTCGTTATGTATGGTTATCCTATACCTCTTATCTAGTATAGAGTTCTTTAGTAAGAGCTTTCTAACAAACTCACCCATTAATTTACTGACAACAACACACTCCATACTATCTACAACCAAGCTGTCTCTAATATAGAACATATCTAAGTTAAATACTGTTATAAAGTTATAAATAGATAATGTAGACAATTATTTTGAGGATAGGGATGGTGTATAGTAATTGAGTAGTAGGGTAATGCCTATAAGGAATGTTATAATAGTCTATAAGCCCAGTCGTGAATGCTTAGAGCTTATGAAGAAGTATGCTATTGAGTTTAGGAAGAGAGGTGTTAGAGTAGATACTATATGGGTTGATGAGTTAAGGAGAGGAGGTGTTGATGGATACGATATTGTTGTAGCTATGGGTGGTGATGGGACACTACTTAGGATTTCATGGAGTCTATATAAGAGATTGCCCATAATACTTCCAATACCGTGTGGTCGCCGTACAGTATTGTATGAAGAACTGGATAAAGCTGATCCAGGCTATGTAGTAGACTGTATTCTAGCTGGTAGGTTCTTTATTGATAGAGTTGAGAGGTTGAAAGCATTGATAAATAATGCAGAATACTATGCTCTAAATGAAGTAGCTCTTATAAGCCATGATTCTGGAAGAGTCCTCCACTTGGATGTATCTATTGAAACACCTTTCAATAAGACAAGATTTAGGCTTGAAAGTGATGGATTACTTATAGCTACACCAACTGGTTCATCAGCATATAGTTTATCAGCACGCGGCCCTCTTATAGAGACACGTCTTAACACCATACTATTCATACCTCTAAACTCTGTGACACTAAACATAACTCCTATGGTACTACATCCATTCTCTAAAATAAATGTAGGAGTACATGACTATACAAACGCTTTTGTTGATGGTAAAATGGTTTCTATGCTGCCGCCAAGTAGTACTGTACTGTTTAGGCTTTGTAACAATTTTCTACGTATAGCACGTATTGGTGAAAAACGTGATTTGGTGAAGAAGGTTCTTGAGTCAAGAGTTACAAGGTTCTTGTAAGAAAATAGCTATAGTTCTTGATACAACTGCTCTCCTAACACGTTATCCTCTACAACAATATGTTTACCCACTATATACTACACCATCGGTTGTTGAAGAAGCTAGAGATAGTGTTAGTAGAGAGGGTGTTGAATTAGCAATAGCTATTGGTAGGATCAATGTTGTAAAACCAAGTGATAAATATAGATCCATTGTTTTAGATAAGATCCATGAGATTGGTGAACACACTAGTTTATCAAATACAGATGTTGATGTAGCTGCTCTAGCACTCCAACTGGGTAGTGAGTATAGAGTTATAGTAATTACTGATGACTATTCACTACAAAACACTCTATATCATCTAGGGGTATCTTTTAAACCATTGAAAACAACTGGTATCAAGAGTGTTAGAAAGTATAGAGTTTATTGTCGTGTATGTGGTTATGTATCTACAGTCTATGGTGAAAAGAACTGTCCATTATGTGGTAGCCGTCTTGTTAAGAAGTCTTCTTAAAGACAGCTATATAGTATCCATTCATGTCATAGTTTAGTGGATGAAACCTATAAGCAACAAGATCGCCTACATATACTTTATCAGCATAAGGTATATCAATTTCTATAGAGGTAAATCCTTCATTAAGAAACTTTATAGAAACATCTTCATTCTCTTCAAAAGTTAGTGTACATGTAGAGTATACTAGTAAACCACCTTTCTTCAACAACTTTGAAACTGGTTTAACAAACTGTTTCTGGTAGTTAACAGTATTTACTAGGTCACTATATGTTTTATCAATATATATCTTTGGTCTAACACCTAGAGCAGTACAAGGTGGATCGAGTAGTGCCTTATCAAAACCTATTAAACCAAGATCTCTATCCAGATAGCGGGCATCTAATGGTAGTAATACTAGGTTTTTAGGAAGACCTAGTCTATCTATTGTATCAATTATCTTTAACAGCTTCTTAACAGATCTATCGATAGAGACTATCTTAGCCAATCCTCTAGACAACTGTATTACATGACTAGTCTTACCACCTGGTGATGCACAACAGTCTAGTATTAGCTCGCTTGGTTTAGGAGATAGTATGTGTGAGACCATTATAGCTGGTAGGCTTTGCGGATGGAAAAGCCCTTTCTTATACTCCTCCATCTCACGTATAGGTGGTAGACGGTATTCACTAACAATATTGTCTGCTACAACACCTTTCTTCATAATCTTTAAACTACTAGAGTCTACTCTAGCTATAGCTAGTGCTACAACTCTACCATTAGGAGCTACAATATTTACTTCATCACCACTATGGAACTCGCTATACTTTAAAATACCAGGTCTATAGACTGGTGCTCCAAGCAATATACTCTCAGCAGCATTCTTGTCAACAACAATCTTTTTATCAACAACAGGTACTCTATAAGGTCCTTTAACAACAACATATAGTGCATCATCAAAGTATGGATCTGGCTCAAACCTGTAATCTGGATAATTGTTTCTAAACATTTCTAGTAGCTCATCTCTACTAATAACCATCGTATTTACTCTAAGATAATGCCTACTACAAGGCTTATACAGCCTATCTATAACAGTACCTACTAAACTACCATAGACACGTGATAAACTCCTAAACAACCACCTATCAATACTATACCCACCCACCATAGCTATCTCAACAAATACTATCTAGTCAATAACACCCTGCCTACTCTCCATTACCTAATATTCTATTCAATACCAATAGAGTGCTTTATAGATAGACTAGGATAAATAATTATTGTATGTAGACCCGCTGGGGATTTGAACTCAGAATCTCTTGCTTTAGAGGCTAGTTCTTATGAGGGTTGTAAGCAGTTTCTGAGGTAAAGGTTTTTATAGGTCTGTGTAGGTCTTTTTATTCTGGGGTAGGATGTTGGAGCGTCATTATAGTACTAGGGAGGTTTGTGAGATTCTAGGGATTGCTAATCGTACTCTTCGTAGATGGATTAAGGAAGGTAAAATAAGAGCAGTTAATATTGGTGGTAGGTGGAGGATACCAGAGAGTGAGATTAAGCGTATTCTCGGACAACCAGTAGAGGAGATAAAGGCTCCTAGAGTAGCTCGTGTTGTAATATATGCTCGTGTAAGTGGAGCTAATCAGAAGAAAGAGTTAGAGAACCAGGTGGAAGCATTAAAGAAATATGTAGAGCAAAATAACTGGAAATTAGTAGGAGTAATCAAGGATGTCGCTAGTGGTCTTAAAGAAGATAGAAGAGGATTATGGAAACTAATAGAAATGGCTAAGAAACACGAGTTCGATGTACTACTAGTGGCTTATAGAGATAGATTAACAAGATTTGGATTCAAATACCTTGAAGAACTATTCAAGGCTTATGGAGTTGAGGTTATAGTAGCTTTCCAAGAACCAGCTAAGGACTTCTATCAAGAACTGGTAGAAGACCTTATAGAGATAGTTACATCATTCGCTTCAAGAATCTATGGTAAGCGTAGCCACAAGTATAGGAAGGTGGTGGAAGCAATTGAACAAGCAATCAAAGACCCTTGAGAGAACTGTAGTGTTAGTGTCGTTACCATTGACTAAGACTAAGGTTAAGATATTAAATTGCATCTACCAAGTATACGGTAGAATACTTATTGAAGCTCTTGAGTACATGTGGAGTAATGGAGTTACCTCATGGACGAAAGCTAAGAAGCTCCTCTACAGAAGGTTTAGGATGAAATACCCAGAGATACCAACACATTATATACATGAAGCTATTCGTGATGCTTCTCAGAGACTTAAGAGTTTCAAGAAGCTCAAGAAGAAAGGATTAGCTAAAACCAATAAGCCCATGATTAGGAGATGGAGTGTTGGATGTGATAACCAGTTATGGAAGCTGATATTTGAGGGAGTTAGGATAGCAACACATGAGGGATGGATAAACATTCCATTACAGTTCCATAAACTGTTCTGGAGGTACTACAATGGTGGATGGACTCTTAGAAGCTCTGCTAGATGGAGACTTATAGAGAATAAGCTATACCTCTTCATAGTCTTTGTAAAGAATGTTGAAACAAAAGGAATTAACACGACTAAAATCTACGGTATTGACATTAATGAGAATAACGTAACAATATATGAATATCCAACAAATAAAGCTGTAACAATAGTTACTAACTTTTCAAAGGTTGTACTTGGATATGCATATAGAAGAGCTAGGATTCAACAGAAATGGAGTAGAGTTTATGGTGTTAAAGGTAATAGGAGGCTTAGAGTAGCTTTAAGGAAGCTTAGGGAGAGAAATGTTAAGAGAGATATTAAGCTAAAACTAGCTAAAACCATTACCGATATTATTAAGGATGGTATAGTTGTACTTGAGAAACTCCCTAAGAGGTTCCAAGACAAGGCTCTTGAGAGAAGTAAGTGGTTGAAAGGACTTGATGTTCATAGGTTGAAACAGTCAAGCATTCGTGGAATACATAAGCTGATAACCGAGAAATTGACAGAATATTGTATCCCGTATGTTCTGGTTAATCCTTCACATACTTCCTCTGTATGTCCTATTTGTGGTTCTAAACTCGTTCTGATGACGGGCTATGCCCAGAGGAACGGGTGGAAACCAAGACTTATGAGGTGTCCTAGATGTGGTTTCATTCATGATAGAGACGTTATAGGTGCTATGAATCTAGTTAGGAAGTACCTCCTAGATGTGTCCCCTATGCCGTTGGAGACGAAGGGTGTCCATGATCCCCATGTAGAGTGGCTTGTAGCCACAATGAAACATGGGGTAGAGACACAACCCATCCTAGCGAGACCTACAATGACCTAGGACGGGAAACGGAGTGTTCTGTATTTAATATTATTTTAGGTAGTTGGGTACTGTTCTTCAAACCTATTATCTAGTATATGAGACAGCTACTCTAAGTTGAAACTGAAACTCGTTTTGCTTGCTTTAAAATGGTGTGGAATTATAAGTAGTTATTTTAATTGTTTTAATAGGTAATAAAGCATTGAAGAGTTTAGATAGTTATGGTTTAGGTGTATAGATGTATACCATGTCACCTTATGGTTTAAAAGCTCTCTATTATATATGAGTATATAGTGAGTGGATTTACTATGTCGAAAGTAGTTGTACGGGTAAAGTATGAGAAAGGGGTTTTCCGGGTTCTTGATAATGTAGAAGCTACTGAGGGAGAGGAGTTCATGGTTGTGATTGCAAAGAGAAGCTTTAAAGGATTCAGTAAGGATGCAGGCAAGTATATTTTTAGAGTAAAGCATGATGTTGTGGAAGAGTTTGTGAAGGAGAGAAGATAAATGGTTAATACACTATTTAAATCAGTAGTGATAGACACTAGTGTATTTGCTGACTATTATCTCTTCTATCCTAAAAGGCGTGAAAGACATGAAAGAGCTAGAGTGGTTATTGATGAAATATCGAGGCTTGGCTTATTAGTGTATGAGCCGTTTCTATTTGAAATAGAGCTTAAAGCTGTGCTTGCGAGAGGTATTCCTCCTAAACAAGTCTTGAAGATTATAGCTGTAGTGCTTAATTATGTAAACGTAGTTGATGAAAAAGAGGTCCATGGCAAAGCATCGGAAATAGCTCTTCTCACAGGATGTAGAGCTGTTGACGCATACTATATAGCTACAGCAAAACATGTTAATGCAGTACTCATTACAAACGATAAGGTTATGAAGCATAACGCTTTAAAAGCTGGAGCTCAAGCCTATTATCTCTTAGAAGAAAAAGACTATAAAGCACTAATGATGAAGTTAAAAGAGCAATAAACTAATAGACAACCATGACATTATTCACCACATTATCAGTATAAAGTAGTTAATTAGGGATTGGGTATTGGTGAAGCTGATTTGTTGTAAGGGTGGTTTAAGTATTTCTTGTCTCTTAGAACTGAGTATAGCATGAATAGTCTAAGACTACCAATATAGTGATCTGGTTAAGTAGTGCATTTTAAGTCTTTTATTTAACACATTTCTATATTGTCTAGTTCTTCAAATTCACAACTGCCGTAAGGAATGGTATCTTAAGGGTTCGGGCTCCATTGACACACTTGAATACTTTTAATTGTTTTTAGTGTCTCGCCTTCATCACCCCTGACTTACCCTACCCCCGCTTTTTGAGAGTCTAGTTTCATTGGGTTAGCCTCCTTCATCCCATCTACTAGACTCTCTTGAGCGAAGGTAGAGTTTCATTGAGCTAGGCTTCATCCCTTACCTCTGTCTCTTCATTAGATCGTCTACCCAGCTCT
>CAYZRH010000030.1:0-28387 GCA_964480805.1 uncultured Desulfurococcaceae archaeon | reverse complement strand
ACACTATACCATACACTATAGAAGCATCTAGTAGTGACAACAATATCGTATATGTACCACGAGACTACCCTGACTTGCAAGCAGCTATAGATAATGTTGAGCCAGGTACAACAATTGTTCTTGAAGAAGGTGTTTATTATTCACAATACTTTATTATTAATAAAAGAGATTTAAGAATAGTTGGTAAAGGAGATGTTATAATAAGATCTTCTTCAATACTAACTGGTCTTGTAGGTATATTTATTAGAGATTCAGAAAACATTGTTTTAGAAAACATTAAATTTACTGAAAACCCTTGGCCAATATACTTTGTTAGAGTTAGGAATACTAGTATAGTGAACTGTACTATATATGGTAATACTATTAGCATACTTATAGAAGACTCACAAAACATAACAATATATAGAAACTATATTGAAAACAGCTATTCTAATGGTATAAAGATAAAGAGATCTAGTAATATAAGTATAATTAAAAACACAATAATAAGGTCGTCGTATTCAGACATAGATATTGAAAGATCAGAGAATATAACTATAGTAAACAATACAATAGTTGGTGAAATATCTAGAATACCCGGTATTCATATAGTAGATACAGTAAATACATTAATAAGTAATAATAAACTTATAAAGAAGAGTATATTTATTGAAGGAGATAGATCTTTTAAAACGTTAAAGATAATCAATAGCTCAGTTAATAATAAACCTATAGTCTATCTAAAGGATAGTGACTACTCATGGAATACTATAGGAAATGTACTAGACATAGGAATGGCCATACTATATAATGTTAGTAGGCTATCTATTGAAAACTACTTATTTAGTGATACTAGTGTTGCTATAGAAGCATGGAATTGTAGAGAGCTATTATTTAGAAACAATACATTCCATAGAATATATAGTTCAATCTACCTATACAGTTGTGTCGATATAGCACTTACTAAGAATACTTATATCGAGGATAGGCTTTCAATAACAGTGTTTAAGTCATCATCAATTTCTATAGAGGAGAGTGTATTTAATGGTAATAAATGGATTTCAGCAATTATATTGGAATCAAATAATATACTTGTACTTAATAATACGTTTAAATATATAGAGGATACTGGAGTAATAGTTGTTAACTCTGATCTAGTGGAGATCTATAATAATTTCATAGGATTTTCTAAAGGTATATATATTGAGGCTTCAGCGAATGTTATAATTTCATTTAATACATTAGCTTCATCATCAATTGAACTAGTATCTTCTAAAGCAATAGTTATTGAAAATACTTTCTTTAAAGGCGGTATTATAATTAGAGATGAATGGTCTGTTAAAAAGCTATTTCTTAAAAGAAATACTGTTAATGGAAAGCCTATACTATTTATTAGAGATATAGACTTGAATAATAAGGTTATTGATAAACACTATAGTATTCCAGGACAGATTATAGTGTATAATGTTAGTAATCTATTGGTCAAGGACTTAGTGTTAGAAGAGACATCTATAGCTATAACTCTAATTAATGTAGTAAACGCATCTTTATCAAAGATGTTATTAAACAATAATCTATTAGGGATCTATGTAATAGGTTCTAAAAATATAAGTATTAGTAAAACTACTATATCATATAGTAGTCATGGAGTAGATCTACGCTACTCTCTAGACATAACTATAACGTTTAATCTATTTTATAGAAACAATCTATCTTTATCAACAGCATCTTGTGAGAATGTCTCTATATATGGTAATAGCTTTATAGATAATGATATAGATGTTTCATCAAGAGATGATCTTGTATATAATAGTCCATATAAACTGTACTATATTCTAAATGGGACTATACACTATAGCTATGTAGGTAATTATTGGAGTAAAAATGTTTTTTCAGAAGATATTAATGGAGACGGCTTATGTGATAGAGTGTATAGCTCTTCTGGAATACCTGACTATTACCCACTAGTCTATCCACATAAAAACTACTACTTTACATCTACTAAACCATGTATTATAGTATATTATCCAGTTAACAAAAGCTTTGTATCTAAGAGTATAACCATACATGGCTATTCAAATATAGAATTAACTATTTCTATAGAAGTTTATGATAACAGTCTCCTAATGCTTCTAAGTAATAAGACTTGTAGTGTATATGGTAAATGGTCTATCAATCTTAGTGTTAACTACCTAAATGAGGGTGTTTATAGACTGCATATAGTGATCTACATTAACGATATAGTCTATAATGATACATGGTTTATAGTATTTATAGACAATAATCCACCTAGAGTAGGTATCCTATATCCTTTTAATAATTCTATAGTTGTTGGTGACTTTATATTAAAGTTTAGTGTCTATGATAGGTTTCTTAATAATACAATAGTTATTTTAAAGAACTCTACAGTAGAGTACATATTTTTCTCTAAAAACAATTCTCTACTCATAAATACTAGTTTATTAGATAATGGTGTATACTATCTATGTGTTATAGGTATTGATGCTGTAGGACATAACGGATCTAACTGTATACAGTTTATATTAGTTAAGAATTTAAGTAAGACAACAACGCCTATGCCAGTGTTTAGAGAGTATATGCTATATGTGTACATAGTATTTTTTGTTATAGCTTCTACTATGATATACTATATACTTAAATATAGAAGACACGGCATCAAATAAGTTAAAATTCTATAGATTAAATAATAGTTTAGGAAGATAATGTATTGGTGAGAGGAGGGTTGTCTAAGCCAGTATATGAAGGAATGATATTGATTGAACCAACTAACCCATATACAGCATCTATTATAAAGATTAAGAGAGTTATTGTTCATAGGAAGACAAGGTTTCAGGAAATAGTTTTCGCTGATCTAGAGTTTTATGGTAGAAGTCTTATTATTGATAATTATATACAGAGTACGGAGGCTGATGAATACATATATCATGAAAGCCTTGTACATCCTACAATGGTTTCACACCCCAATCCTAGAAGAATACTGATTATTGGTGGTGGTGAGGGTGCTACTCTACGTGAAGTTTTGAAACACAATACTGTAGAAGAGGCTGTTATGGTTGATATTGATGGAGAGCTTGTAGAGTTTGCTAAAGAGTATCTAGAGGTTATGCATAAGGGTAGTTTTAGTGATCCAAGGGCTAGAGTTGTTATTATGGATGGTAGGGATTTTATTAAGACATCTAGTAATGGAGAATATGATGTCATTATAATTGACTTAACCGACCCATACTCTAGTGAGATAGCTAAAATGCTTTATAGTGAAGAGTTTTATAGAGAGATCCATCGGGTACTGGCAGTTGATGGTTTAATGGTTACACAAGCTGGTAATAGCTTCTACTACTATGAAACATATAAATGGGTTTACGATAACCTATCTAGAGTATTCCCTATAACAATGGAGTATGAAGTATGGGTTCCATCATTTGGCTATACATGCAACTTTATAATTGGTAGTAAGAGGTATGATCCAGTTAAGCTAGGTGTTGAAGACGTTAATGAGATTCTTAAGAGTAGACATGTAGATACTAGGTATTATAATGGTAGAGTGCATCAAGTGTTTAAGTATATGTCTATAACAAAGCCTAAAACCTAGGAATTATAGAAGCTTAAATAGAGGGTGCTTCTATGTCTATTAGTGAAGATAATGGGTTTAGAGAAGCTGCTTCTAGACTAGAGTCTCTAGAGCATAGAGTAGATGTTATTGAGGAAAAGGTTAAGTCTATTGAGAAGTCTCTTGAAGAGCTTTTCCTCTTCCTTCTCTCCCTCCCCGCTTAGACTCTAGAAAGAATACTATAAGTTCTAGTAGGAAGCCTAGGAGTACTAGTATGAGTGCAAATTCTCTAATATCCATAAACCATTAGACTACCTCCCAGAAACTTCTATAACAGCTTTAGACCTTGTTGTAATAACAATCTTCTCTGGCAATAACTCACCTAGATCGAATACATTCCACCCCTTATGTAGATCAACAAGCATTGATCTCTCAAAACCGCTTCCCTTAAACATAATCCTTACACCACCAATATCTACTGGTGACCATAGATACGTTAGACCACCATAGATCTTTAGTATTGGTTTAAACCAGTCTTTGTCAATAATTATCTTAGCACGTATGTTTTCAACAAACTTCTTAGCATGGCTCCATGATACAATGCTAAGGTTTACTTCATGTATACCAGCTATAGCCCATAGTATACGGAGTGGTATAGTATACTCACCTGGAGGGAGCCCGGAGATCTCATGTGTTGTTCCATATACATTGTTATCACTACTCCATAGACTAATCTTCATAACATCAATATACATTGGTGTTTCAAGTATTATTGGAAGGTATATTCCTAGAGAGTTCTCCTTAACACGTGATGATACACTAATCCTGCTGAAGACACTAAGTGGTTTCTCAAGCATTATCTTAACAGTTTCTCTAAGGGGTAGGAATCCATGGATGTCGAGCAGTAGTTCTACATAGTGTTCTCCAGGATTTGCTCCATTATCTCTAAACACTATATATGATTCATAATTGTATACTCTAAGCCTTCTGGAACTAGACCTGAGTACTCTAACAGTTGGTGTAATACCCTCTACTTCAATAGATCTAGTGCTTCCAACAGTAAGTGTTATATCGTATAGTTTAACATCAATACCTTCAGCAAAATCAGCTAGTATAGACTTTGGTATATTAGCTGGCGATATATAGCCTATTAGTACACGGTCTGCATAAGCTGTTACGCCATTAACCGTCCCCTCTACATAGTAGTCTCCAATAAAGTCTCCTCTAATGTTATAGACTGATACATGGTCTCCACTAGCTATTGATACATATGGTTCACATATACTGCATGAACTAACTCTAGATAAGCCACTCACATCAAATTCTAGAAGCTTAACACCTCTAACCATAGACAATACATAAGCTTTACCACTACCAATAACAACAATCTTCCTATCATCACCAGTTTTTAAAGGAGATATGGAGGTACACCTTATACTCCCTAAATCCCTCCTCCATAAAACCCTGTTCTTCTTTAAAGATATAGAGTATAGGTTTACACCATCAGATGCTATAAGAGTACTATCATCAGCATAAACTATACTACCTTGTCTAATAAACTCTGGTCTCACAAGCTCCTGTCTAAGCCTATACCTCCTATACCTACCCCCATATACTAAGTGGAGGTATACACTAATACCATGCTTCCTCTCTAAAACCTCGAAAATACCGGTAAACAACCCATTACATCCAGCAACAATACTTTTCTGAGACAAAGTCTTTCTAGCAATACCTCCCCTATACTTCTTAATTACTAGAAAGGAGGGGCCGGGAGAACCAGTTTCTTTATCAATAGTTTTTAATAGAGAGACTATGTTTGAACCAGATAGGCTTAGATCAATCCTTGTAATATAGTAGTGTCTCTTACTAGTAAAACCTCTCTGGACAACTTCTTCAAAACGATATGTTAGATGCTTCTTACTAGACATGATTAATAGCGAGTGGTATCCATTTGGAAGCAATACACTGACAGCTACATCATCACCATTATATGCTATTCCTTCAACACTACCATTAATTGTCACAAGATCCCTTCTACCAATATAGACATGGTCTAAACCAGCTATCTTTTTAACAAAAACCTTGTTAATACCATGGTCTCCTCCATAGACAAACCCTTTCTTAAAAGCTAGTGCTGGATATAGTCCTCCAGAATAGGCCATGTAGAGTGGTTGAGGCCTTCTAGTATCTTCTACGTCTGATACAATAACACTATCTATAACTAATGGTAGTTTTCTAATTCTCTCATTCCTTAAATACAATGAACTACACCATATACTAACCCACTATACCCAATGTACTTCACTATATTTAAGTAGTTCTAAACATATAAATAAACTATAAGTAAAACCAGCTATAATAGCTGGTGCTAAGTATTGCCTTTAACGCCTCTATGGACGTACAACCTACCTAGTGAATGCATATTTGATGGACTAGATGTACGTAGTGACTGGATAGGCTTAAATCTATACTGTAAGAATGAACAAAGAACAGTCATTATAGAATTATCTAGTGGTAGAACAACAGTACGTGGTGGACGTGAACCAGAACTACGTGGTGTTGTTGAGAGAAAAGCTGATTTCCTAACACTAAGGTGTTTCCGCGGCTTTGGCAACCGTGTTTGGAGCCGTATTGTACGTGCACCATGTGTTAAAATGGTTTGTAGGAAAGAGGTTTGTGTAGCTGGTTTTCTAAAATCAAACTATAGTCTAGAAGTAAACGTTATTAATGCTCGTGGAGGTGTTGTAGAGTCTATAACACTTAGTAATACACTAGACTTTGACATAGGCGCTGCATCTAGCGTTATAGCTTTATCAACAACATCCCCCTACCCTGAACACTCTACAGTACTTTTTGTAGACGCTGGATCTGGTAGTATACTTGATGAATACACTGGCTTTGGAGGCCGTGTAATATCTTCTCCAAGTCTAATAGCTATCTATGGAGAACATGGTAGGGAGATGTATACTAGAGTATATAATGATGATGGAGAAGAGGTTATTAGTGATGAAGGTATAGCGTTATTCATACCCTATAACCCGTTTCCATTCCAACTTCCAGGTACTGATGTTTTTAATGAGAAATACCTTATTGTAATGGATAAACATAACCTCAAGATCTATAGTGTTGCAGACTATAATCTAGAGTATATGCTTTCTAGACCACCCTACGCACGTGGAGTATTTGATGTAAACCCGGAGGCTGGTACAATAACAACACTGTCAATAGTTAATGGATACCCTCTTGTAGTATCTTATGGATTTCGTGGAGATGTTCTATGGCAATCTCATATAGTTAGACAAGTATCACGTGTACTACATAGTAATACTCTTGTAACAATATTTGATGAAAAGTTTAGGAAAGAGACACGTATAGCAGTTATAAGACAGCCAGTTATTATAGAAGAGGAAAGACTTGGACCAGGTATTGAACCACTCCATGTATGGGGTAGGAATGTAGTATTGTTTGATGGTGAGAAGGTTATAGCTTATGCTTATGAATAGCCTCTATGTTAAAGGAGGTGTGTTTGTAGAGAGTTGAATTATCTAACAGATCTAGTGTTACTACTTATACTAGCTAAACTATTTGGGCTACCTCTTAAGAGAAAGGGTATCCACCCTATAGTAGGCCATGTAGTAGCTGGTATTATACTTGGACCATACATACTAGGTGTTGTAGAGCCTTCTATGGAGCTTAGTACTATAGCTGGTGTAGCACTCTTACTCCTACTATTCTATACTGGTCTTACAACAGATTTCCGTGAACTACAGCGTAGGAGTGTACATGTAGTATTTATGGGTGTATCCGGTGTTGCTGTAACATTTACTCTAGTATACATGGTCTTATACTGTATGGGAATAACTGGTTTAAAAGCAGTCTTTATAGCACTAGCCTTATCGAATACTGCTACAGAAACTGTTGCTGCAACTATAGCTTATGCTGGTGGTAGGGAGATTAAGGCTCTTATCATAGGTGCTAGTTTTGTAGATGATATAGTAGCTGCTTTCCTTATAAGTATTGTATCAAGTATGTCTATTGGAAGTTCTAACATATTATACCTTAGTATAGCAACAACAATCTATATGGCTATAGTGTTTGGTTTAAGCCAACTACTATCAACAAGGTTTACATGGTTCTATCGAGCACTATCTAGAGACTATACATTGTTTGCAGGTATATCAGTTATTATAGCATTCACGTTATCAATAATAGCACGTGCTATAGGGTTGAGCGAGCTTATTGGAGCATACATGGCTGGATTACTTATTGGCCGTGGACGTGAGTTCCACGATCCATTTATAAGAACTCGTATAGTTCTTACAGAGTTTATAGATGACCTAAGTGTTGTTCTTGAAGCACTCTTTATACCAATGTTCTTCACTTTTATAGGACTACTTATAACACCATCAACTATATCAATAACTCTCTACACACTAGCACTAGTAGCAGCTATAGCCGGTAAGGTTGTAGGGTGTACACCAATAGCAATAGCTAGTCTAGGTGATAGAGGTAAGGGGGTTGCAGCAGGGATAGCTATGATTGGACGTGGAGCACTAGAGACAGCACTACTCAAACTAGGTCTTGACACAGGTATACTGGGTGTTGGAGACTATAGTACAATAATACTTGTAGCACTAACAACAACAGTTATAGCACCACTACTATACAGTATAGTTTATAGAGAATAGAGCTGTTTTACACAAGTAGTCCACGATAGAATATTCTACCTCTCCAACGAACTTCTTCAACAAGCTTCATAGATGATAACTTGTTAATAGCATATGCTAGATCACTATATGGTATATTAAATGCTCTACGTAGTTCAAGCAATGTCATAGGTCTCCTCAATAATAAACTATATATATCAACTGGATCAGCTATAACAACGTGTCTATAGGGCTCTTCATAAGGTTCATAAACTACCTTAACACTAAACCCTTCTTCAATAAGCCTCTTAGCCACCAGATCAACTATTTTCCTAGAAACACTCTTAACATAGCCAGATCTAGGGGGTCTATAGAATGTTGTCAACAATATATTCTCTGCTCTAATAGAGTGTAGGAAAGCTATGTATTCATCAACATACTCTCTAACCCAATTACCCTCACCACCAAGATCTACTAGAGTATATTCAATAACAACTCTCTTCCTTAAATCTCTTGGAAGACTCCCTATAACATCTTTTAAATAAGATAGTTTTAAACCATTAACAGGATCGTTTATTACATCAAATAACTCTCTTGAACCAGTATCTACTTTAACATAGATCTTGTCGAAGTATTCTAGAAAACGTGTTCCTTTATAATACCTTAATGGATATAGTGTTGTCTTAATCCATAAAACATGATCTAGTGATTGTTTCTTAAGAAAATTCCTTACATCCCCTACAATATCTCTTATAAAAACATTTAATAACGGATCACCCATTCCATTGAATAACACTATCTCTATGTCACTGAGTTTATCTAAGAGATACTCTAAGTCTTTTAATAAGATACTAGAAGGACTAAGGCTTACTGGTTTATCAGACTTTATAACTCTACCAGTTATTGGACAATATATACAGTTATATGGACACTTCTTTGGAGACCCTATGGGATCAAGCAGTACTATATAACCTCTAGCTCTCCTACTAGGATATGGTCCAATACAGTTTCTAATCCTCATTTCCTAGACCTTAGAATAGCTATATAGAACCCTTGACTATAATCCTTATGTGGGTATGTGCGATAGGTTTTTCTTGATACAATATATCCTCTATAAGCATTATTTAATGGTATACTGGTTTCAACTAGTTCAGCATATCCTTTACTAATAATTTTCTCAACAACTTCTTCCCCTTCAAAAGGATGTATACTACATACAGCATATACTAAATAGTCTGTGTATCTAAGAGTATTCTTAATTAAACTATACTGTATCCTATGATAGTATTCAAGCTTACCCTTCTTCTCAATAGCTAGTTTAACAGCTGGATCACTTGGTACAGCACCAATACCGCTACATGGAGCATCAACAACTGCTCTAGAAAACCCTGTTGGGTAATAGGATTCACAACTATCACTATTAACAACTAATACGTTATAGCCATGTAGCCCCTGGTGTTTAAGAAGCCTTGGTATAACATTAACTCTCTTCCAAGACTTATCAACAGCTATATAACGTATAGACGCTTTATTCTCAATCATTATTGTAAGACTTAGCTTATTACCTGGAGCACTACATGCATCAAGGAGTTCTCCATCACCTATGGAGCACGCTATCATAGACACTAGTGCACTAGCCTTATCCTGTGGTATAACAAGTCCTTTACGTACACACTCTAGCTTACTTGGTTGAATCCAGTATGGTTTAACAACTCTAAGCATAAATGGTAGTTTGTAATCTCTTTTAACAGACACACCCTCTTTTTCAAGAAGATCTACTGCTTCATCAACACTAGTCTTTAAGGTATTTACACGAAACCATATCCTCCTCTCATTAAGTCTTCTAAGGTATTCTTCAAGCTCACCTGCATCCATGTGGTTAAGCAAGTCTCTTACAATATACTCTGGATAAGAGTATTGTATACTAAGCCTCTTAACAATACTTAGTCTTCTAGACTCACTATAGAGTATATCCTCTAGTCTACGTACACTAAAGCCTATGCTACGGAAGAATGCTATAGCACCACCTTTCTTAGAGCCAAATCCTCTTCTAGAAGCAATCCACTGTAACCCATAATAGTATAGTACTGTATAATACCCTATCTTATAGAATGTACCTAGAAGCCATTTTGATACGGGGTATTTCCTAGTAACAGCTTTAAAAGCACGGTCATAGCTTACACGAGTATATCTAATATAGTCTACTAAACGGTTAAGGAAAAACTCTAGCTTACCCATTGGAGGCATTGTCTCCATAAAAACACCTATCTCTGTACCTAGGAAATCTATAGATATAGAATAGCTATATAACTAGTATTATTAGCAAAGATCTTGTTATTTAGCTAGAATATTACTGGTTTAGATAATTAGGTAATCTTTAAAAGTATATAATGTTATTTTTAGAAAACAGATAAGAGTAGGTGATGGAGAGTGTCTGATGAACTCCCGGAGGGTCTTAAAGCTAAGTTGTTGAAGAAGTTTATGAAGGATCTTGTTAAAACCCCTAAAGAGAAACATTACATAGTTAATCCAGAGAGGATTGTATGGAGTAAGCTTGTTGATGATCGTGCTAGGGAGCTTATGGATAAGACTAGAAGACTTTATCCACAAGTATATCCTCTAGTAATACGTGTGTTCTATAGTCTCTTAGAGAAGGGGTATTTTAGAGAATTTGATGGATACACTACATTTAGAATACTGCGTCAACTAGGTATACCTGTAAAACCTGATCTAAGGATAAGATTTGTTAAAAAGGGTAAGGAGGTTAGTTTTAAAGATTATGTTGAAGACTAGATCTCTATACCATACACGTTCTTAATAAGCTTCTTAAACTTCTCAATATCTTGGTTGAGAACAGCATTATATGCTTCATCAACATACATTCTATTACCAGCAAACAACCCCTTTAACACAAAGTATAGGAAGTACTTTGTAGTACTAGAGTCTCCTCCAAAGAAGTCCATTAAGCCGTCAAAAGCCTTTACAGGATCCTTGAGGAATAGTGCTGCAAAGGACTCATCATATAGCATGTGGAAATGCCAGTCAATACGGGGCATAATACCTGGTGCTACATTATCCATATAGTTCTTCAAACTATTCTTTATAATGTTTAAGCGTTTAATGTCATTCCCGCCTTCATCTCCTTTCTTAGGCAAGGGAATCATCCACCCCAAGAAAACACTTCTACTCTATAGACACTCCCTTCTCCGGATGTATTATGATCTGCAGTGTCCTCTCTGGTGCTGGTCCATAACGATTCTTCCACACAATTAGTCCACGGCTAACACCACGTATCCCTATAGAGAGCTGTAGTACAAAGATCATGTCTGCTATAGTATCTATAGGTATCTTCTCTTTTGGAAAATCAGATGCATATACATAGACAGCATGTACACCACGGTGTTTCATAAGCATTATAAGCTTTATAAGTGATGTCCAGAATAGTTTCTCACTACTAATTCTCTCAAGAGCACGTATACCATCAATTGTTATTAGATCAGGCTTCTCCTTATCAACAAGTTCTTCAAGGACCTTATTAATCTCTGACAGCGTATAGGATACAGGGTTTATTGATACAATCCTCAGCCCTTCAACATCTCCTCCAAGACGTAGATAGCATGCTCTACGTCTAATAGCATCAACTGTTTCATCAAGAGTAACGTATACAGCCTTATAACCCTGTTTAACAGCTTGTACAGACAAGTATAGTGCTAACACAGACTTACCAGCACCAGATGGCCCAGTTAACAGTATTTGAGCACCAGGTGTTATATGAGATAACATGGCATCAAGATACTTATTACCAGTCTTTAAAGGCTTCTCTTCAACACCAACAACCTCTCTCTTCCTACGGGCAAGCTCTAGTTCTACAACAAGTAATGGCTTGATACCATATACTGGTACAATAGTGTATGTAAGCTCTATAACTGGTAGTTGTACACCACGTAGTTTACGTATCTCCATAACACGTTCAAAACGGTAGACACCACGTTCAAGCTTCATAAGGATTACCCCATCAACAATAAACTCCTCTACACCATAGCCAACAAACTGCTGTCCAAAAGGTATATCAGCTATAACAATACCTGTTATACCATGTCTCTTCAGCAAGGGTATAAGACCAGTATGTAGGAAGGAACGTAGCTGTCCAGGTGTTAGTACTGGTGATAATGCTGATATGCTATCAATAACGATTCTCTTAGCCTTTACCTCTTTAATAGCACTAGCGATAGTCTCTACTAATAAGTTGATAACATCACGATCAGATATTGTTGGTAGACTAAGATACTTAAACAAACCCCTCTCTTCAAGAGACTTAAAGTCTAGATCCAGTAAACCCATGTACTTATAGAAGTCATCTCTTGTTTCAGCAAAACTAACATAGACACCTGGCTCACTACATACTGTAGCTCCATAGTATAAGAACCTAGCACCAAAAGTTGTCTTACCAGTACCCGGATGCCCAGCAATCAATATTATAGATCCTTTAACAACCCCTCCACCAATGATCTCGTCGATTTCGGGTATACCAAGAGGAGTTCTCTCAATACCACCCTCCATTACATTATCCCACGTATACATTATACCTACACAGCTTGATTATCTTCTATCAATTAAATACTTTATAAATTATTCTATTCATATTGAATATTTGATCAAGTGGATAATATACATATATATTAGAAGCGAATACTATTAAAAATATGGTCATATCTTATACAGTTGATTAAATTTATTTTCCAATATGATTTTGTTTAAAATACAATTTTATACTCTTAATTTCAAATGGTCTAAAACATACTCTCAACTCTCTATTACTGCAGTCAAATTCTCTAAGATCTTCTTCAAGTATATTAACCTCCATACACTTATCTAAATATCTATCAAATTTCATTAATATACATACTGGTCTATTCAATGGATTATACATTCTAAAAACAATACACTTACCAACATGGCATTTCTTAATATCTTCAATAACAACTCCTTCACGATCTATTTTTAAGAACTCCTTAACACCAATGCCTCCAGGTAGGTTACTATAAACAATTATTGGTTCATGGGAAAGGTCATATGCTATCCTATATACTCTCTCATCAATACATCCTGGTAGACCAGCTATACTATAATAGGTTGACAGCTCACCATAATCACTAAGCGGGTTGGGGTATATGGGGGTCTTTAACAGTGATAAACCTATCTCGTTAAAGTATACTGATACACCATTTCTCTCATGAGAGAATACTGTAAATACGTAGAAGTCATCTTTTACAGCAACCCATTTATGCTTATATACTTCATACTTAGCCCTCTCCCAACTAGTATTACGATGGCTTGGACGTACTATATAGCCTCCGCCAACATCATAGTATGCTTGATCGGTGTTTATATCTGGATAGAACCATACTTTTAACAAGATGTTTCTTTCATTCCAATCCATTCTTATATAGAAGTCTATATTCCTCTTACTAGCATAGACTACTACATCCTCTACAATAGTTGATTTACGGAACCTCCATTTAAAACTAATACGTACTCTAAGAGGTCCGTTCTCCTTAACAACTGGTTTACACTCATGGTTAACAATCCATTTTAGACGTTGGTAGTCTTCATCAATATCCCATGCAGACCACTCATAAGGGCGGTCATCATATGCTATTAGCAAGTTACTTGGTTTAGCAAGTAGTTCTCTATCAGCCTCCTTATCATAAATGCTTTCTATTAAACCATTATTTCTAAAAACAATTCTATAATACTTGTTTTCAACAACAATTCTATCTCCATACTCTCTAGCATAGACTCTATCTCTATACTCTAACTCTCTATCTTTAACGCTAGCTATTCTATAGCAGTGGAATGTAAGAGGCTTAAGATCGAGTTCTACAACAGCTTTACTACTACTTCTCTGAATAGGTATTATAGAGTCATCCCTATCTACTAAAACGCTGTCTTTAGGAAGATCTAGTTCAATATATGTTTTTCTAGAGAATGATATTGGGTTAAAAACTATAACTCCATTAAAGCCTATCTTTGACACTATATACCTAGCAATATCCTTAATCATCTTATCAACTTTAGAACCAATCTCATTCAGCTCTCTATAAACCTCCTTATACACTGTATAAGTACACGTACCAGGTAGTGTGTCGTGGAACTCGTGTTTTAAAAGCTTCTTCCACAACTTATCAATCTCCTTTAATGGATACCTTCTACCATATAGATAGGCTATAGATGATAGTGTTTCTAGATAACGAAGCTTCTTTTCAACACTATATACCAGTTTCTTAACAAGAAGGTTAGTAGTATATGTACCACGGTGCAGTTCTAGATAAAGCTCACCACTCCAAACCGGTAGTTTACTCCAACCAACACTCTCCCATATATCATTAACATAGTCTCTTAAACAACCACACTCTATACTAGGCATTAATGGAGACTTGCTGTATACTAGTAGCTTCTCAACATGATCAATTGTAGCTCCTCCACCTCCATCACCAAAGCCATAGATTAGTAGTGTTTTTGGATAAACTTCTTTAGCACAATAGTCTCTCCACATTTTAAGAATAGGATAAGGCTTAATATCTACACCATAGCCTCCATGAACAATTATTGATAGTACTTCTGAACCATCAATACCACGCCATCTAAATAGATTGTATGGGAACTTGTTATAGGCATTCCATAGAAGTTTATGTGTTATAAATGTGTCTAAACCAGCACTCTTCATAATCTGTGGTAGTACTGGATTAAAACCAAAGCTATCTGGTAACCATACAATCCTTGGCTTTAACCCAAACTCTTCTTGGAAAAACCTTTGTCCATAGAAGAACTGTCTTATTAGAGACTCAAGACCTGGTAGTATTGTATCAGATTCAACCCACATGCCTCCAACTATTTCCCATCTACCCTTCTCTACATACTCCCTAATACGGCTATAGATTTCTGGATAGTGTTTCTTAATAAGCTCGTAGAATAATGCACTACTCTGTATATAGTGTACATGGCTATAGTGTTCTAGAAGCCATAGTGTGTTAAGGAATGTACGGGCAATCTTATCAATTGTTTCTCTAAAACTCCAAAGCCATACAAGGTCTATGTGTGAATGTGCTATAGCATACAAGCATCCATCCTTCCAATACTTTCTAGACAGCTCCTCTAGTCTATAGTCAAGCTCCTTAATTACATCAGCTATACTGGCTTCTATAGGCTGTTTTCTAAAACCAGCAATGCGTAGTTCAGCTTTAGATGTATGTGTAAGTACTCGTAGTTCATCAACTAGTTCACGAAATGTACCCATAGTGGGTTCTACAATATCTAGAAAGGCTTCTAAAGTATTAACATCTACAGAACCTACATAGACCTTATCTAAAATACTTCTTATAAGTTCAAGTAGTTCTCTACGCACACCATTATCTTCTATTGCCTCAGCTATTTCAAGTATGTATTTAAGCCTATTACCTAGTGTCCACATGTTTTTATCAACAACAAGGTATGTTATAGATTTAAGAATTGGTGGTTCAAGTCTCTCACCCATAGTTCCTGTTGATGAAATGTCTAAACATACACTATGTTCTCTAGATAAGTCATCCAACACTATACGTTTATGGTATCTATCATATCCATGATACGGTTTTCCATCAAGATACATTATAGCATCTCTATTAAGATCAATAAATAATAGTGTAGTATAATTGTTTAGAGGTACTAGTGGTTTATCTAGTTTAAAACAAACTGTTACTGGTAGTTCTCTAAGTCTTAATGGAAGCTTTCTTAATCTCCCATGTAGTTTTACACTAGAAACACTACTTCTATATATAATGCTTGATGCTAGTATGTAGAGTATTCTCTTATACAAAGATTTAGGATGCAGATACATTGTAGAGCATCACACTATACTATAGTTACCTAAAATCTCTAGTGATTAAAGGGAGTAAATAAATATGTATGCACTTATAGTTCAATACATTATCTCCTAGCCATGCTAGAGTATTTATGTATAAGACTGTATACTCTATCAATTAGTATCTTAGGTAAGAACGGGTCTTGCAGGTAACTTTCAAGATCCTTTAGCCTCCTACTAATCCAGCTATAGTCTCTATTCTTTAAAGCAATCTCTAACTCTTTATCAATTGCTTCAAGATGTGCACGATAAGTATCTGGATAAGCTCTACGTATTATGCTATAGTCTATACTATAGCCTAGTTTCTTAAGAAAACTTATTTCAAGTAACTCGTGATACAATAGATATTTATTACCTAGTATGTCCTCTAATCTATAGATATCTTCTTCATAAACTGGTGATTTAAGATAATTTATAAAATCATCTACACTAACAACACAATCATAACCCATACTCTTAAGCTCTCTACAAGCTCTCTCTATAGCTTCTCTATCCTTCTCTAAAAGCATACTATAGATCCCAACTATACAAGGCTCTCTAAAATACTATAGTTGTTAAAGGTGTTATTAATAGTTCTTAGACGATTCTTTACTTAAGTATTTTAGAGAAGGACTAGCTTCTACTAATACAATACTTTAAAACTACATAATTATTTGTTGTAAAAGCAAGGATCTTACATATAGTCTCTAAACTATCACTATAAATACTATCTACAAACCTCTTTCTAGACAAGTAAATATTCTTCTCAGCCATCATACTCTCACCCAATATATAGATTAGTTAAACCATACAATAGGCTCTTATAAACATTAATACATACACTTACAAAGCCTTACTCCACTATAGTGGGGCTTTATATACAATGTATAATCCATTAGATAAGCTTAGTTATAACTGTATATATAGTTAATATAGTTTAATAGACCTAGTAACACTATCTACTGGTGATGTAGTTGTCTAAAAACTTTAGAGATATTGGAAAGAGACTTACAATAGCTGGTGTTGGGCGTTTCCAGGTAATGGCTTTACTTCAAGCTGCTAGGTATTATCTAGTACACGGTGATCTTGATAAGGCTAAGAGTTTTGGATTAAACCGAGCAATATTCTATGCATGGGCTAAATACTATGGACCACATACACAGCAGTGGAGGAGAGCCCGTTTAGAAGAAATTCTACGTAGAGGGGTTGTTAGAGAGAGGAAGACTAAGTGTCCAGAGGGTATGGTTGAGGTTCTTGGAGAGTGTGTTGAGGAATCACCTAGAGGATACTATGTTATTAGTGGTAGAGAACAATCTCCTAGAGAGTATGATGAGAAGATTGTAGGGAAGATAAACAAGGTTATAGACTATAATAGAGTATGGAGTGTGGCTATAGACTATGTTAGAGAGTTTCCAGAATGGATACTACGTGATCAACAGAAGTTCTATAAAGTAGTATATGAACCAGTTAGAGTCACATTCTTTAAAGAAATACTACAAGGTAGAAAACCTAGGCCATCACAATGGCTACTTGATAAGATAAAGTCTTTAGAAAAGACTTATATAGAGTCTAGAAAGAAGCAGAAAACACTATTTGAATACTAGTTATTAAGGAGGTTGCTATAGTAAACCATAGCTTATTCTATATTTACCAGTTCTATACTATATTATCTCTTAGGTGAATGTGGCTTGACTAGATTAGTTGTTATTAGAGAGTCTAGAGCCCTTGTCTATGTCCTAGTATTTGCTTTAGTAATGACTGTTATAGTTAATTTAGCTATACTATATCAGGCTTCAGTAGTTTTAGAGTATATTATGGTTAAGTTGTTTCTTGGAGTTTTTGATACTCTAGTATTCCTAGGTGTTATATGGATGCTGTATAGATATAGGTGTAGAACTCGTTCTATAGAAGAGCTTAGCTCAAGAGTATTAGTTGGTGATAGAGAAGTTAAGTTACAGAGTATAGTTGGTGTAGAGAAGGGTTTTGTTGAAACAACAGGTTATTGGGTGTCAACAGGTAAAAGTAGATCATATCACTATAAGACATGGTTTACATCATCAACGCCAGTCCAGCCTATAGATACTGTAGATTTAGAGGCTTTTGATAACAAGTATACAGTATTGATAGATAGGGATGGAACTGGAGTACTATACGCTCCATGTTATAGAATAGTTGATAAAAGGTTTAAGGATGTATTGTTAATAGTTTTAAAGCCATGCAATCTAAAACTACTATCTCATAGTCTATCAATTAGTGTAGTTTCTGAAAGAGATGTTGCTGAAGCATCTATAGAGTTAGAGGATGGTGTTTTAAGAGGTTCTGTTAAAAGAGTTATATCTGGTAGGGCTAGGAGTGTTAGACTGGAACTATGTGGTAGACTAGAGTTTCGTAAGAGAAAGTATAGTATACGGAAGGTAATAGCTAGAGTAGAGCATGGAAGCACTTTCTTTGAAGAACCACTATGTCCTAAAGAACCACTAGTAGTAATAGTACATAGAGGATCATTAACTCCATTAAGAATATTGAAAGCATTAAATAAGAAAGTAGCAATACTAGGTCTAGCATATGGAGAATACAGGTTAAGACTAGTACTAGATATACCACTAGGTAGAGACATTTATAAAGAAATACCATTACAGTTTACAAGAACCTAGAATAGGATATCAACTACTAATTATCTATCTAATATATAGATACTATTCCCTTATGATAATGCTGAGATAGAATGAATAGTTTTTGATAAATTTAAATTAACTAGTTGGAATAATATTATGTGGTTGTATAGAGTTGTTAAATAGATCTTATAAATTTGCCCTAGTGTTATCGGTAATAGGGTTGTTTTTGCTAGCCTGGTCTATATATGATATTGTGTCTATGAGATTCTATATACCAGTTCATATCTATACTTATACTAAAACAGTTTTTGTTACAGAAGATTATCCAGTAGACTATAGTAGTGCTTTAAATACTTCTCTAGAATTCCTTTATAGAGAATATGGAGTTGATCCAGATAGTGTTGTTGTTAAGCAAATCTATAGGAATACTGGTGTAAGGATCAAGCTTATGGGATTATTTGGATACTATAGATTCACTATGTATGATAAGGCTAGTGGTGATTTTGTAGCAGAAGTTTATGTTGATGCATTAACTAATAGAATAGTGTATTTCAAAGTTAGACAACCTGGACCTCTAGTATGTGATGTAACTAGTATGGTTTATGTAAGTGAGATAGAGAATGTTATTAGAGATTATCTTAAAAATCTTGGATATAAACTTGGTGATAACATACGTATTTATCCATACATGCTATATGATTATTCTAAAAAGTTTTCTTTAAAAAAGGATAGTAATAGACCAATACTAGTTAGGGGTTCTTATGAAGTATACTATTATATAGAAGTTAATGGACATATAGTCTATCTACCTGAATATAAAGATTATCCTAACATATATAGAGGTGTAGTAGAGTTTGACACATGTACTGTTAATGGAGTTACTTCAATGTTTATACCATATACTATAATCTATCTCTATGAACAAGGATTGTTTAGAAAACCACTATACACTATATCCTTTAGTGAAGCTCTTAAGATAGCTATAGACTATGTTGAGAGACATGAAGGAGAAATTAAGGGGTATGATTATCTAAAACCTTTTGATAAACCAGTATGGTCTTTTAAGTATATTGAAGAACATGATCTTTTTGAGTCAAAGCCTAGATTGGCATGGGTTATAGACTTTTTCTGTACAATAAAGACTGAAGATGGAACTAAGCATTCACATCATCTTTTCATAATAGATGCTTCTAGTGGTGAAATACTCTACTCATAGCATATCTTATAAGTGCTCTATAAACTATGGATCTATGTTAAGGATTACTAGAATTAAGTATATCAAGGATTATATACTAATTTATTCAATTGGGTGCTTTATTAATTGACTAGTAATGAAGAGGCTATTGAGTGTACTCGTAAGTGTATAGGTAGGCGTGACACTAGTAGTTGTTTTATAGACTGTGTTTTCGGCAGAGAACCTATAAAGGAGGCTAGACTATGGATAGAGTATTTTAATAATGTGTTGAAACTTGTTGTTGAGAGATATAGTTTCTCAAACACATTGTTTAGCCGTGAATTCGGCAGCTTCCTTAGAGACCCCTATCGCCATCTTAGGAAGAAGCTTTTCATATATACACATGATCTTAAGCGTGGTAGGTTGAAGCCTGAAGAGTATGGTCCACGTGCTGCAGCTGCATTACGTACTAGTCTACGTACAAATCTACGTACACTATATCAGAACTGGGTTTATCTATCAATAATCTACCACTTATACACACATGGTGCACAAATAGTCTATCCAGAACATGGTGTACTTAGTCTAGAACGTAGTGGTAAACAGAAGCTTAGATGGATACCTCCAAACCTTGTACTAGATCTGCCGGAGCACGGGTCTATTAGCTTCTTTTTAGAAGTACCACGTCCACTAGCATGGGAGGATACAAGTGATCTACATGAGACATGGAAGTTGTATACGGCTTTAAGACCTGATATGATGGTCTATAGTGGTAGGGTTATGGATATTGTTGAGCCATCTAGTAACCCTCCTATTAAGAAGCCCGACCTTATTATTGAGTGTAAAGAGCTTATAGACTGGTATGTACGAGTACGTGATGTACGTGGACCACTTGCTAAGCCATTGACTGCTGAAGAGTGGAGGAATCTATGGATACAGGGTTTATGGGATGGCCTTGCAGAAGTTCTTGGTGTTTCTAGGAGAGAAGCTATTGAGCAGGTTAAGGAGAGACGTGGTATTAGGCTTAGTGAAGTTAAGATTGTAGAGCTCTATCGTAGTGTCTATAATCCTAGAGAGATGATCCTTGTATCCAAGTACAGTATACCAGGTGATGTTAGAGAAGAGCTTTGTGGGCATGACATAGTTGTTTATGATAACATAGGCTTTGACCACGGTGGTTTAGAAGCTGTAGCTAAGAAGGTTCTAGAGTATGCTAAACCAGTTGGCGATATAGTTATTCATATAAGAGATCCCGATCTAGCACGTATTGTTTCAACAATAGTTAGAATGGTTGAAGAAGGAATATTATCTATAAATGAGCTTAACAAAATAGTTTTAAGATTTGAGAAAGAAATAGCCTATACATAACACTTATCAACAATAATTCTTTAATCTAAATTAATAAGCTATTTAACTTAGGAATAGCTCTAATAACATATTAGGTAATACTAGAAGTTCTGGTGAGTATACAGCAATGTATGATAAGAGATTAGGAGCTATACTAGGGATAGTCACTATAGTGCTAATATCATCATATATCATAAGCTATAATTTAACCTATGTCAGTATAGAGTCTGTAGATAAAAAATATGAAGAGTACATTCAATACAGTAGAAACATTACTAAGTATATTAATAGATTAAGTGCTCTTATAAACATGTTTAAAGACTCTATTGTATCAAAAGAACCTCTTACTAAAACATCATCATCTCTGCTTAAAAACTATAGAGATACTCTATGTAGTATAAGCTATGAACTATGTAGAATATATAGACTGTATAGTGAGTATAAATATAGGTTTTTCCATCTAGATGGCTTCTATAAAGCTTACAAACTACTATATCAGTATAGAAACCTTCTAAATAATGGTACTAATGAAAATGTATCTACAGCATTAAGTCTAATGTATAAATGTGGGTGGTATGGTAGTAGATACTATGTTAGAGAGAAAGTTGATAGAGTAATTAATTATTTGGAATTAATGATAGAGAATGGTATATTAGAGAAGTGTACAACTTCTGATAAATACATAAACCTATCATGTATAATAAACTATAGTATAGATAAAGAACTTAAGTATAACATAAGCATCTCTATTAAATGGCTAAAGGAGTTCTACATAATGTATACTGTCTTACATAACATTAGTGAGGATGGTTTCTTAAGTATTGATGAACTAGAGTTTATTAGAGATAAGTATGTTAATCCATTATACACTCTCGTTGATAAGATAGAGGATTTTGTTAGAGAGTATGATAAGTTCTTCCTAATATTATTTGGTACAGAATACTATAGCCTACTTTCTTCACTTATAACAGACTATGAAAATTTAAAGGCTTCTATACCAGAACTTGATGGAGAAATAGAGTGTCTTATAGAGTATATGGAAGACAATAATGTAGATAAGATACCTCTAGATATAGAGAGGATGTATGGATGTAGTGATATATGTTCTCTAATAGAGGTTCTTGGTCAAGTACTACCAGTCTATAACTATACCAGTGATATAAACTATAGTTTATCTACTACTAAATTTGAGATAGTTTCTAAATTGCTTAGAGACCATATAGATAGGTATCTGGGATTTAATGAGAGTGATGTAGAGAATTATACTAGAGCTATGTATAAACTACTTTATAGTATACTAGATGAAGTATCTCTTAAAAAGAACTATACAGATATGGTTATTGGTGCAGAGTATTTTAAATATACTATAGAGTATGGAGATGACTTAGATTATGTAAGTATCGTATTTAAACGGTATGTTGTAAAGCTAGCTCTCCTAAGATCTATGGAGACTTGTTTTAAGAACAATTATTATAAGATAGCGTTAGCTGACGTAGGTAATGTAAGTGAGTTAATTAGACTTCTTAAGAAAATGAGATTGAGACTTCTTAATAAGTCTAGCAGGTTTCTAATAGAATACTCAAATGTTTTAAAGAGTCCCCTACTAGTAGACTATTTCTTAACTCCAATATATGATCTTTTAGAAGATCATAGACAAGCTTTTGAACATATAGAGAGTAGGTTGAATAGGGTTTTAGAGGAATTTGAAGGTGTAGTAGACAGTAATGATACTTTAGAAATTAAAGTGTTAAAGCTTAAGTGTATTCTAGGGATTTTAGAGGCTTTAGAGTATAGTATTGAGAATACTGTACGTAGACTTATTGGTGCATACTTGATAGCTATGTATTATATTGATGAATTAGAGAAGTTGTTAGAAGATGTTATTGAATATAAGCGTTCATTTATACTAGGTTCTTAGACTTATATATCTGTATCTGATCTTTGTTATTAAAACTTTATTTCTAGGATTACTAGATTATGTTATTTAGCTAATAAAGTGATTGTAGAGAGAGGCGAGAAGGGTTGATAAGAGAGCTAGTACTTATCCTTCTAATAACAGTCTCTATAACGTCATTAAATGTCTATAGTAGTTTAGGATACAAGTATACTAGATCTATAGTACTCTATGCTCCAGCAGTAACTAGTAGTGGTAGTGGTGTATTATCAAAACTAAAGCTTACAATAGCTTATCCAGGTAGGGGCTATGTATACTTTTCAGCACATCCATTAACAGAACTTGATACACAAGCTACTGCACGTGTAGCAGCACTTGTAGCATCTAGTCTGGCTAACAAGGACTACTATAGCTATGACTACTATGTTGTAATGGAGTCTCCAAGCATGGTTATTGGCGGGCCAAGTGCTGGAGCATTAATGACAATAGGTTTTCTAGCACTAATGCTGAATACTAGTATATACTCTAATATAACAATGACTGGTATGGTTAATCCTGATGGAACTATAGGTCCTGTAGGTGGGCTTAAGGGTAAGCTTGAAGCTGTTGCAAGCCATGGTTTTAAGGTTTTCCTTATACCACTTGGTGAGAGATATGTTACTGTACCAAATGTTACTGTTAAGAGGTTTCCATGGGGTATATTCCGTAGAGTAACATATACCCACATAGATCTTGTGAGTTATGGTAGAAGGCTTGGTGTTAGTGTTATAGAAGTATCTAGTATTCGTGAAGCATACTCCTACTTTACTGGATATAACTTCTCTATAAACTATAGTTTATCTAGAATAGAGCTTATGGATAAACTATACGATACTCTCACTAATCAAACAGTTTGTTTTCTAGAAAACTCTACAGAATACGCTAACTTAACTAGAGAGTTAATCCCACAGATCAGTATATGGTATAGAGGTAGTATTAGGGATCTTGTTAGAGAAGTTGAGAGAATGGTTGAGGAGACAAGAAGCTATCTTGATAATGGATACGCTGTCTTAGCCTTTAACAATGGCTTAAAGACTCTATATAGAGCATTATCTACATACTGGCTAACTCTATACCTATCAGATAATGCTGACCAAGAATACTTTATAGAACAAACTAACACAACTCTTATAAAATCATATAATATAGTATCTAGCCTACTAGACAATAATACATATACTATAACATACTATGAAATACTCACTACCATATATTCAAAATATGTTGATGCACGTGAGTACTTTAGTAAAGGTGTTAATGCTCTCCAAGAAGGGTCTATTGTTGATGGTATAGACTATCTAGCTCACAGTTATTCACTATACTATGATATATCCTCATGGTCTAGAGTGATAGATTTATTTAATGAGACAAGTGTTTTCCAAAACATGTCTAAAGTATATGATGTAGCATTAGTAATGTATAGTATTGCTGACAGCACTACATCATATGCTTATACATTAGCTGAAGACCTTGGTGTTAGAAGTAGTTATTTAGATAAAGCTATGGACTATCTTGATAGAGCACATGATGCATTATTTGAGAATAATTCTATAGACTTAACTGGCGAGTCTATACTAGCTACAGTATATGCTACAATAGCTGTTCATAAAATGTTTATTAGTAATAAGAGTGTTGAAGAAGTTCTTGTTAAACACGTGTTCATGGAAGCTAGAGTTTGTCTAGAACAACTGTCTATAGTTAATACATCATCTATACTACCAGAGTACTACTATATATATGCTAGAGAGTTTATGGAGGTTGGAGAATATTCTCAAGCACTATTGCCAGCTCTTCTCTCAATACTCCATTCTAGAAAGGATTTGTTAATAGTTAGCTATAGTGGTGGTGTTGTTTTAGAGAAGACAAATCCATATACTACTACTCCACCATTAACTCCTAATCCTTCAACTAGTCCAAGTGTTTTAGGTTATACTGGTTTATCTACAGAATTTAAATGGTTTATCTATGGATTAGTTACTGGTATACTTGTCTCTATAATAATAGTTGTTTTTGTAAAGAGTTATAGAGAGGTATCTACTAAGAGAGAGTTTGGAGGATCAGAACAGGGTTGACATATAGTATTATAGCGTTTGTTCCAGTTCATGGAGTATTAGGTATTGGTGTTGTATCTGGCAGTATAGCTGTTGGATCACGTGTTCCATGGGCTAGGCTTGGTGTTGGAGGTGTTGTTACACAAGCATATACTAATCCATCTCTAGCTCCAATAATACTCGATCTAATTGAGAAAGGCTATAGTTGTAGAGAAGCTATCTATAAGGCTTTAGAAGGTGATCCAGAGCCTACTCTTAGACAAATAGCTGTAATGAAGTGGGGTGGGGTTGATAAAGCATACTATAATGGTGAAGGTATACCAGAGGAGTATAGTGGTTATGTGGATGAATACTGTATAGCTGTAGCAAACCTTGTTGTATCAAAGGAGATACCAAGGATTATGTGTAGAGCATACAACAGTTTAAGAAAAGCTGGACTTGTAGAAGCTATCTTGGAAGCACTACGTGAAGCACACCTACTAGGTGGAGATAAACGTGGAGACACTAGTGCAGCACTATTAGTAGTTGGAGAAACTCCCTATGGAAAACAGTATGACCGAATAATAGACCTACGAGTAGATTACTCAAAAGAACCAGTAAAGCAATTAACAGAACTATATAGAAGGATAAGGACAAGAATATAGTAGGTAACAGCACATTACACTTATACATCCGCTATATAACTTATTAGCTTATCTAATTAGGACAAGTCTCTCCAATAGAATGTTCAATATCCATTATATTATTTTAAGAAGTATCGTATGTATATAGAGTACATTCAGCAATAGTTATACTACTAAATATCATACTAGTAGAATTATTTATTACTAATCCAGTAGTTTCTTAATGCTATTATTCTGAAACAGCCCCTTCTTCTATTTAAGACCGTTAGTGCATGTATTCTCCATGATGAGGAATCTTTACTAAAACCTTAAGGATGCGTCTTACAGTTATTCTATAATTTACTAAGCTAGTATAGACCCTGCTTATTAATTGATTTAAGCCTAGTCATTCCCCCATATACTTTATAATATGTAGGAATTTATAAGAAAGTGTGTTCTAACCTCTGCCCCTTATGTTTAACAAAATATTACTCATATGGGCTAATCCATATACTTAAGATCACACTGATTAGAGTATTAAGGGATAGATGTTTAGTTTAAGGTGTAAGTTAAAACTAGGTTTATCTTTTTCTTATGAGCATCATTATCGCTATTGTTGTTATTGATGCTACTGTAGCTACTGTTATTATTGTTATTAATGAAGACTCTGTCGGTGCAGTAGCTGTTGTAGAGCTCGTAGTTGGTGTAGTAGATGTCGTTGTAGTTGGGGTTGTTGTTATTAACTGTCTTTCTATAAATACTGTTACAGCAGTTGCATGGCCTAACTTGTCAACGGCATATATCGTTATATTGTGTATCCCTGGAGCTAGCTCGTCAACATCTAGTGTATAGCTTTCTAATCCAGAAATATTAATAGTTTCATTATCAATATATAGTAGTAGTTCTTCCAGATTTGGCTCAGTAACGTTCCATATAATATTTATTAGTCCACCGTACACAATCGTTCCATTAACTGGACTAATAATCTCTATTACAGGCGCTACGTTATCAACAATAATGATTATAGAATCTGTAGTTCTATGACCTAGTTTATCCACAGCTTTTACTGTTATAACATGTTCTCCGTCAGCTAGAGTTGTTGTATCAATACCTATTGGTTCAATAGACATTAACTCTACATACAATTCTCCATCAACATAGATATCGATCACATTAAGATTTTCTTCAACAACACTGTACTCTATTGTTACAACACCTTCTACAAGACTATAGTTTAATGGAGAAGCTATAGAAACCACTGGCGGAGTATTATCAACAATAACCGATATATTTATACTAGATTCATGGCCTAGTTTATCCCAAGCTCTTAACTCTATAGTATGTTCTCCATCGCCTAGTACAGTAGTATTCAATAGATAGCTATTCAGCCCTGTAACATCAACGGTTTCATTATCAATCACTAGTTCAACTCTATCAAGACAGAGATCGCTATAGTTAAACACTACCTCGATGGTGTCACAGATAAGTTCACCATTAGTAGGTCTTATGATCCTAACAATTGGCGGAGTATTATCTATAGTTATATATATTGTTGTACTATATGTATTTCCAGCTAAGTCTACTATATACAATGTTATATCTATTACGCCATCTGATAACATTGTTGTATTTAGTATATAGTTATAGTTTCCAGTAATATTAATCTGTGAACCATTGATTATAAGGTATGCTTTGTCGAGATTAACGTCGTAATAGTTGAATGTAATGTTAACAACTCCTGATACTATTTGTTCATCAGTTGGATAAGTTATTTTCCCGCTTGGCGGGGTATTGTCTACGTAAACCCATATAGTATCATATGCTATATTTCCAGTTCTATCAATTACAGTTAACGTTATATTATATAGTCCATCCACGAGCTTCTTTGTATTCCAGATATAGTAGTGATATCCTGTGATATCTATAGGTGATCCATTGATATACAGTATCGCCTTATCAAGATGTTCATCGTAATAGTCTACAGTAATCCATAAACTGTTATGAACATATGAACCATTTGCTGGAGCTACTATTGATGCATTGGGCGGGGTATTATCTATAGTTATACATAATTCTTTATAATAGCTTTCATTAGTCTCTAGTATTGTATAATTAAATACCAGGCTATAGTCTCCATCACTATACTTTCTTGTATTTAATGGTATTGTTATATAACCTGATATGTTATCGTACTCAGCGATATTATCTCTATACGTATCATTAACTAACTCTATCTCTAGATCTATTGGTTTAGGTATACATATTCTTATCCACTCTACATCTGATACATAACTATTGTTTCTAGGATCCAATATTGTTAATGGTTCTATCTCCTCTCCTAATACTATGTAATTGTCTGGTGTTTCTATCAAGGGATATTCATCATACCCACAACCTGTATCGAATGGCGTATCACCTATTCCATCTCCATTGTTATCTATACCATTATAGTATATCCAGTAATTGCCTAGATAGTTATAATATAATGTATTGTTATAGATGTAGTAAAGCTTACTACGACTATACCATCTAACATCATCGTATAGAACTATCCAATATTCAATATAGTTTAGGTATAATGTAACATTTATAG
>CAYZRH010000029.1:8696-28760 GCA_964480805.1 uncultured Desulfurococcaceae archaeon | reverse complement strand
GATATGGTTATGCGGGTTCTCCATGTTTAGCCAGGGTTTTAGATATTTTTCTAAAGTACGTTCTTTGATCGTGTGCTAGTAGTTTTAGTCCTATGTATAGTCTATAGTTTTTTATAAGTATTGGTTTACCTTTTAGTAGTATTGTATTGAATAGTGTATCGTTTACATGGTTTAAGACAGCTATATCTATTGGATAGCCTATTTCTTTAGATAGTTTCCTAGATAGTTCTTCAGCATAGCCATAGTCTTCTAAAACATCTCCTTGACCAGTAAGGTAGACTGCTACATCAATATCTCGTGTATATTCTCTATATAGGAATCCTCCAAAAACTATAGCTAGAACTACACGCTTATCTTTAGAAAGAACACTATATAGTGTCTTATATACTCTCTCTCTAAGACTTCTTGATATTCTAAACAACCTCTTACCCTTCAATAAGTCTATAGAGTCCATTTAAAGCCCTCCTAATACACTCTATACCATTCTCACGTGCTTCTCTAATAACTCTATAGTCATCAACAACCCAGTATCTATGTATAAGAATGTTTCTAAGACGGGCAAGCCTTACAAGCCTTTCACCTACATCTAAATCAACTATACCCTGTCTAGATAGGAAACGCATAGCTTCAACATATCCTTCTAAACTATATCCTAGAGACTGTGCTATATGTGTTGATACAACTGCTAGTGATTCAACAATCTCTATAATACTATATCTTAGAGCAAATAAGTCGTCAACACCTGGCTTGTCTAAAGAAGCCTTATCTACTAGAACCCTTAAAGCCTCTTCAATATCTTGTAAAAGCCTCTTAATAAAAACCTTATCTTCATCACTCAATTGTACATGTACCAAAGACGTGTCACCAGATTAACACTATCTAATATACTATGCTATAAACTATAGCTTATACTAGGCATTTTTACCAGAATATTCCTCTAGAGGGATTTGATAGAAGGCTACTATAAACTCGTTAATTAAGGGGTTTGTTAAGTAGTTTAAAGAATTTAGAGTTTATCTATGTATTAGTAAGGGTGTGGAGAAGTTTTATAGTAAAAACTTATAGGTAGTGTAGTAGCTAGTGCTTGGACTTAAGATACTCTATTACTTCTTCTAGAGTTTTGAATAGCTCATCAATATCCTTGTCAGTAATGTATCCCATGTGCCCTATACGGAATGTATACTCCTTTACAGGTCCATAGCCTTTAGCTATTTCAAAACCGCGTTTCCTCATCTCCTCATATACTTCAACACCCTTTATCCCAGGTGGTGATTTTATAACAGTTATTGTTGGACTATAGTATCCTGGATGAGCAAATAGTTCTAGACCAAGATCTAGTACTCCCTTTCTAATCCTTTCAGCACGATCACTATACATTTTAAGCCATACACTCTTACCACCCATTCTCTCAATAATACGTAGTGCAGTGTTTAAGCCAGCTATTTGTGGTATTGGAGGTGTTGATGGCGTACTCCACTGTTCTTCCTGATACCTCCTATACAATAGTATGTCAAAATACCATCCACGATCCCTTATCCTCTCAGCTTTCTCAAAAACTTCTTCACTAAAAACACCAACAGCTAGACCAGGTGGCACACCAAATGCTTTCTGACTACTAGCAAATACTATGTCTAACCCCCACTCATCAAACTTTATATCAGCTGCACCCATAGCTGATACAGCGTCTACAAAAACCATTTTACCATACTCTTTAGCAACCTTGGCTAGCTCTCTAAGTGGGTTGAGTACACCAGTGCTTGTCTCATTATATGTTATAGCAACAGCTTCTACATCAGGGTTCTTCTTCAAAGCATCATCAAGCTCTTCTGGAAAAACTGGTTCACCAGGAGGCTTCTCAAGAACAATAGCTCTCCTACCATTCCATTCAACAACATCTCTATAGCGGTATCCAAAAGCACCAATTATCGTGACAAGAACCTTACCACCATGGCTTATAGCACACCTTACACTAGCCTCCATAAAACCAGTACCACTACTAGGAAACAATAATACAGTACCCCTCCTAGCTTCAAGAAAATCAGCAAGCCTCTCAACAGTATCACGGTGCAATCTACGATACTCAACACTACGATGGCTAAACATCTGAGCCCGCATAACCTCTAGAACTTCTGGAAAACAAGCAACCGGCCCAGCTGTAAACAATTTTAGCTTCCTAGGCCACATGATCCTATATACTTCATCAACTACTTCACGATACTCCATAGCCTAGACACCCATGGTGTTATGGATATGTTGTTATAGTTAATATTTATTGTTTATTCTATATTTATAGGTAGAGTTAATAAGTGGTTTATATGGATACTATATGGTTATGTGTTAAACTCTATATATGGTTTTAGAGAAAATAGTTTAATGGGGTTTAGGGTTTGAGTGTTGGTAATAAGGGTGTTAATTGGATAGCCTATTTTAGCCTTAACAACATAGAGCTTGACATACTCCTTAATGCTGTAGATACTGTTTTTAAAGAGGAGAGAGCTTGCCGTCTCAAGGACTTTGTTTTAAAGAATATTTTTGAGAAACTAAACCCGCATCTTGTTGAAAAGCTTACTCATAAAGGTGTTCTCAAGTCCTTTAAACGTGGTAATGAGGTATTATATACAGTCACTACACGTGGTATTAAAGCATTTTTTGAAGTATCATCACCAGTTTACCGTGTTGTAGCTAAAAACCCAAGTATAGATGGTAGGGAGGTTGCTCGTAGGATAAGCCATCATATATTGTTTGGTGGTGTACATCGTGTTTATAGTATGCATGAGAAACTTGTTGAGAAAATCCTTGGTTTACTAGTGTCTATGGGTTACCTAGTGGTTAGTGATAGTGGTTACCGTGTAGCTGGGCTTGAACAACGTATTAAGGCTTCTATTGAAGTACTCAATCGTTTGTCAAGTATATCTTTTATAAGACGTATTGGTGAAGTAGCACACTCTATAGCTAAGTCTATGGACATACCTGTTGAACGTGTAGACGATATTATTAATGGTGTTATGTATGCTGGTGTAGTTATTAGTGAACGTGATCCAAGGAAAGCTGTTGTAGACCTACTAACTAGTCTTAAAACAAGGATTGAGATGAGTATAAGAGATGGCAGGTTATTAGAAGCAGCAGCATACTCTAGTCTAGCACTAAACCTTATAGACAACATGATAAGAACTGGAGAGTCTAAGAACCTAGCTAGTCTACGTAACAGATACCGTTTCATGGTACACGAGACTCTTGGAGACTACTTCTACCACAACCTATGTTTTGAAGCAGCACAGATGTTCTATAACCGTGCAGTAGGTATTGCACGTGAGTATCCAGAGTTTGCACGTGAAGCACAACGTGCTAATGCTAAGTATATTCTAAGCCGTGCACGTAGTCTTGCAAGTAAGAAGAGGTATAATGATGCTATATCAGAACTTGACCGCCTTATAGAGTACTACCGTAGTACTGGTCTTATGAGAGAGTCTGAAATAGCTATGGCTCTTAAACGTGAGTATCAGGGTGAGATAGAGGTTTTAAGGAGTAAGTCTTGTATAGCATACCAGTTGTTTGAAGAAGCAGCTGTTATCTATAACAGACTTGGAAGTAAGTACCGTGGTAAAGCCAAGGCTACACAGTGTAAGGCATTAATTAGCCGTGGCGAGTGTGAACTACTTGTTAACAAGAACCCGTTAGAAGCTATGAAGATACTTGATGAAGCTGCTAAGCTTGCAAGCCAAATACTAAGTCCTCATTTAAAGAATGCTGCTCTCAGCTTATACTATGAAGCACGTGCACGTGTATATGTTGAGAAGGGTGATCTACTTGAGGCTGCACAGGATTTCAGCCAAGCAGCTAAGTATTATGAAACACGAGGTCTTGTAAAGAGGTCTGTTTTAAGCCTTGCACGTGCTAGTAAGTTCTATGGATTCCACTCTATAGCTAGTGGAAGCTTTAGTGAAGCGTATAAGTATATGAATGAGTCTATGAAGCACTATCATAGACTACTAAAGATTATTGGCAACGACTTAGGTAATGGTAGGAGGACAAGTTATTACGTACTTGGTGAAGCATTGAAGGGGTTGTTAGACACACTTGCTATGAAGAAGCTTATTAATGCCCTAAACATTGTTGAAGAAAACGTTATGATAACACCACGTACAGTAGACCTTGTACTTAGTGAAGCATATGATGCAGCACACTATCTAAACGAATCTGCTCGTGAGATAGAATACACTACTACTTTAAAGCTTATAGAGTTGCTGAAGAGGATTAAGGAGAAGACGGGGCTACGTGGTTTAGAAGAGACACTTGGTGATATAGCAGAGTATATTGACAAACTTCATCTAGAGTATATTGGTGATTGGAGGGAGCCTAGAAAAGAAGCTATTACAAGAACTATTGTTGCTGTACTTACTAGAATTAAGAGTGGTTTAGAGACAATAACTCATTATCTAGAAGAGATCTAGTTTATTATATAACTTTTTATTCTATCTATAGAAGTATCTAGTAGCTATTAATACTTATTTATTGTTTAAATATTTAATACACTATACATATCCTCATACCTAGCTGATATACTGTCATTATATAAAGGTTTATAGGTGTGTTTATCTACATCTATAGAGTACATATACATATGTACTATAAGTAGTTATGAGAGGGATAGTGGTCTTGGATAAGAGAATTCTGTATATAGGTATTGGAGTAGCTATTGCTGTAGTAGTTGCTGCAGTACTACTATATCCAGTATTTACTCCTAAACCACAAGTAATAGAGGAAGAGAAAGCTGTTACTATAACAGACATTATTAGTAGTCCAGATAAGTTTAAGAATAAATGGGTTTCAGTTAACGGTACATGTGATAGTATACCATACTATATTAATAAGTCTAAAGAGATAAGGTTTAGTATAACAGATGGTAATGAATCAATTGATGTAGTTATAGCAGGTAATGTTAGTAGTGATGCAATATACTTAAAGCTAGTACCGTTTCCAGGAGACTATGTTGAAATTACTGGTTTTGTAAAAGTTGTTAGTGGTACACCACTAATCTACATATATGATACAATTGATTTAAAGATAGAGAGAGTTGAGTGGAGGCCAGAGCAAGTAACTTCTATTGATAAGTCTATGGAGTATAGTGTTGTTAATGTAACTGGTGTTGTAACAGATGTTTCTAAAGGAACATACTCTATAACAATCACTCTCAACGTTAGCGGTGTTGAAGTACTTGTTAAAATACCTACTATAATAGAGCTTCTTGGAGAAAACATTAGTGGTTATACAAACCTATTTGGATACAGTGTTAGCATATCTGGTGTAGTCTACATTATTGGGACAAAACCAGCTATTGTAGTAGAACATAGTGGAGACATAGTTGTTATTGGTAAAGCATATTTTGAAACAATAAATCTAGCAAGCCTATCTAAACACGTTGGTGAAGAGGTCACATTAAGTGTTGTAGCTGGAGAGATCGAGTATGCTGGAGGATACTATGTAAACATATATGATGGAACAGGCATTGTTAAAGCATTCTTCTCAAAAGACTTGTTCATGGAAGTATTTGAACCATTTACAACAGGTACTGGTTCAAACCTTACAATAAAAGCTAGTGTAGATTCTCCAACACTAGTTAGTGTTGAAGAGGCTAGTGTTGATAAACCATATCCATCGCCATTGCTGAGCATATCTGATATATCAGAGGATATTAAAGGTTACACGGTTGCTGTTAAGGGTACTATAAGGAACTTAGACATATTCACAGGTGAGGGCGGGACTGTAAGGTTTGTCATATTCTATATAGAAGATGATACAGGTTCTATTAAGATATTCATGCCCGGTAGTACTTATGAAGCACTTGAACATCAGGAACTCATTGTTGAGGGAGAAGAGGTTGCTCTAGCAGGCTACGTTGATGTGTACCGTGGTGAGTTAGAGATTGTTGCCTACCACTCATCTAGTGTACAGCCTATAGACTATAGTGTTCCAGGTGAGGGTGCTGGCCTACCAGTACTTCCTAAGCCTACGGCTGGTGTTGTTGAAACAGATATTGCTGGCCTCCACCAGCTATCCCTCGGATCTGCTGTAAAACTGTCTAATATAGAGGTTGTTAACATGACTACACTATACAAGGTTTATGATAAGGTTGCTATTGGTGTTAGAGATGGATCTGGCTTTACATACATTATAGTTGACCTAGATCTATTGTCAGATATTGATCCATGGAGTCTTGGAGCAGGCTCTACATTAAACATAGTGGGTACAACTGATGTTGAAAGGATCTGGGGTGTTGACTGGGTTATTGTTGATGTTGAAGAGTTTAGTGTTGTAGGGTATAGTGCTCCATTAGAGGTTAGCCCAGTTGATGTTGATTGGAGCATGTTTGCTAGTATTATAACACTTACTAATGTAGAGACTGTATCACCATATAGTACTAGTGGTCATTTAATATTTAATGTATCTGATGGCTATGGTAGTGTTAAAGTGTTTATACCATCAACTGTTGCCGACAAGCTTGATCCTAGTGTTAAGAGTGCTGTTAGTACAGAGGGGGTGAGTGTTGATGTTGTAGGCTTTGTTACAAAATATAGAAATTCTATAGAGATCTGGGTTTACCATCCAAACGGTGTACGTGTTAGTATTGGTAAGCCTGTTTCAGCTACTATATCAGAGCTTGAAGGACTTAGCCCCGGTACTCGTGTTAGTTTATCAGTAGTGTTTGATACTATAACGTATGATAGAGATAAGTATAAGTATTTTGTAAAAGTCCATGATGACACTGGTTCAACATATTTAGTGTTTACTAGAGACCAGGTTGTATCAACAATTGACCCATGGAGTGTTGGTAGTGGTAGTGTATTCAATGTTACAGGCTATGTAGGTTTTGATGAAGTCTATGGCGTTATTGTTACTATTGAAACTGTTGATGTTGTTGAAAAAGTTGATCCTATGCATGTAACTGTAAATAATGTAACAATGGATCTTGTTGGATATATTGTTGTAATAGACTATGCTGTTGTAGAGAACTATACATGGATTGGGGATAACCTATTAGTAAACATATCTAGCAATGGCTCCACAGTCTCAGTATTTATACCTGCTTCAGCTGTTGAAGAACTGGCTGGTAACGTGTTAGACGCGTTGACAACACTTGGTTCTGAAGTATCTATTGCTGGCTATGTAGAGCTTTATGGTGAACGTGTTGAGATAGTAGTGTATACTGGTGTCGGTGCTGTAGTGTTAGCATAGACTAGGGGGTTTGCCTAGTATAAGTGTTTTTAGGTAGTCTAAGCATATTTTTATCTCTATACCTATAGTTGTTTATGGAGGTGTATCGTATTGACTGAGTATGTTGTTGAAGTAAGTGATCTTGTTAAAGTATATCCCGGCGGTGTTAAGGGTGTTGATGGCATAAGCTTTGTTGTTAGAAAGGGTGAGGTTTATGGTCTTATAGGACCTAATGGTGCTGGTAAGACTACAACACTACGTATACTAGCTACTATACTACAGCCTACTAGTGGTAGAGCACTTGTATACGGCTATGATGTTGTACGTGATGCTCCACGTGTACGTGAGATTATTAGTTATTTACCAGAAGAAGCTGGTGCATACAAGTATCTATCTGGTTTTGAGTTTCTAGAGTTTATAGCAGAATTCTATGCAGGTAGTGAGGAGGAGAAGGAGCGTATGCTACGTGAAGGTGTAGCACTAGCTGGTCTTGGTAAGAGGATTAGAGATAAGATTAAGAGTTATAGTAAGGGTATGTTGCGTAGACTACTTGTTGCTAAAACACTTATGGTCCACCCTAAACTAGCTATTCTTGATGAACCAACTAGCGGTCTCGACGTTGTTAATGCTGTAAAGGTGCGTGAAGCTATCCGTAAGTATGTACGTGAGAGAGGTGTTACAGTGTTACTGTCTAGCCATAACATGCTTGAAGTAGAGTACCTATGTGATTGTGTAGCTATTATACATAAGGGTAGGATAGTTGCTGAGGGTGAGCCTAGGAAACTTGTTGAAGAACATGGTGTTAGTAATTTGGAGGAGGTTTTTGTAAAACTTGTTGGTGGTGAGCTGTAGTGGTTAAGGCTTTTAAGAACTTGTTGTTAAAGGAGGTTAAGAGTATTATACGTGATCCTAAGATGCTTATAGCAATGTTTGTTGTACCACTTATTATGATAGCTGTTGTGTATGGTTTTATGGGTCTTGCTATGAGGCAACAGGCTGAACAAGCTCTTCGTGAGAGCGGTGTTGTAGCAGTTATTGACTTAGATAATGGTGTATGGTCTAAGAAGTTTATAGATTTTCTAAGGGATCGTGGTATAGATGTTAAGATGTATAGGGGTTCTCTCGATAATATTGGAGATGTTATGGAGGATCTTGGTGTTAAGATACTATATATTATACCTGAGAACTTTAGTGAAGCACTATCTAGTAATAGGACTGGGTGTATAGAGTATTATGTATTGTTTAAGTCACTAACTTTTATGGAACTAGGTATTCATGGTAGAGCATCTAATCTCATAAACAGTTTTTCAGAGAATATAACAAGGTCTATAACAGTTAAGACTGGGTATCCTAGGGAGTTTCTAGAAAAACCTATCAACTCTACAGCTAGAGCTGTTGTTGCTGGAAAGGTTGTTGGAGACCCCCTACAAGTATTATCTAGTATATTCTCTACAAGCCTTGTTATACCACTAGCTGTATTCATAATGATCATATTTATCATACAGTTTGCTGTAACCAGTATGGCTGTTGAGAAGGAGGAGAAGATGTTTGAAACCCTACTAACACTACCTATTAACCGTATGTCTATACTTGGTGTTAAACTACTTGTATCAGTAGCTATTGGTATAGCATACGTGTTAATCTATGGTGCTATACTAATATGGTTCTTCTTTGGAGCCATGGGCTCTCCAGGAGAGACAACTAGTGGTCCACAGTTTTCACTAACACTACCACCTGGTACAATAGAGTATATGGGTGTAGGGCTTATAGGAGCAGTATTATTTGGACTACTAGTAGCCTTTATACTAAGCTTGTTTGCTGAAGATGTACGTACAGCACAGCTTGTATCAAACTATGCTCTCATGCCATTGATATTCCTATTCTTCCTACCAATGTTTATAGATGTTAGCAACCTATCATATACAGTAAGAACGGCGTTAGCACTAGTACCAATAGCTAATGTAAGCTTTATACCAAAACTAATGATACTTGGAAACTATGAATTAGGAGTACTAGCTGGATTGTCAAACATAGCTTACGCACTAGGAGCACTAGCTATAGCGTATAAGATAGTTAATAGTGAAAGAATATTTACAGCAAGACTACTACAGAGAATAAAAGCTAGGAAGGGAAGGAGTAAGTAAACAAAAACTTTAGACAATTATAACACTTCTTTACCCTGGTTTCAGCTGATATGTAGACACTACCCACCTACTATAGAGAGCTAGAGCGATCACTCCTAACCATTCACCATATGTAGGAATCCATGTTGCTTTTACACCTTCTTTTAACATCTCTATATAGATTTTACTCCATGGATGTATGTAGGGGTATAGAGCTAGTTCTCCATATATACTATATATTAAGTAGTTTATTGTAGTCGATACTGTAAACAATAATATAATCCACGGAATAGTGTACATAACTATGATCTTAGACAACCTAGCTTTACCATCAATTATTTTCAAAACTATTATTCTAGGCAATATGATGAACTCCAAAAACAATGCAACAACCAGCATTACCCATGCTATAACTATATAGCTTCCTGGATTAGAGATAGCATACAGAGATAATACAAATCCTACAATATAATATATTATAACATATACTAGATACTCCAACAGAGATCCAGCTTTCTTTAAAAAGTATTTAATAAATAGCAACATATTGTTATGGTAACGATCTTTACCATTCAGACCGAGTTCTACTACACTATAGATATAGACACCACATAGATAAGTATACATTATTGCTGGAATAGAAACTATAGGTAATAAGTATAAACCATAGACCATATCTAACCAATCAATACTGTTTACAGGAACTATATTAAATAATGTAATAGAGATAATTATGAAAAACAGTGTGGTATATATAAGCACTCTATCCATTAAATAATCACCGCATCAAGTTTTTGCAATAAAGGTATAGTCTACAGTACGACCAGAATACCTCATCTCAACATTTATAACTATATCACCATTTTTAGGTTCACTCATATATACATCATCTATATAGATCTCCCCCTCAAACTCATTTCCACTAAAACTCCCTCTTTTCCAATGAATTGTAATCTTATCATTATCCTTATCAATGGTAATAGTTAGACTAGAATCCTCCTCTCTAGCAATCATATTATATGTCCAGATGAAAGCATCGTAAGCTGTAGTAGCTACATTTATATAGGGTATCTTGGATAAGACAATAGCCATTGGAGGAGGTATCTCTGGTAGCTCAGGTAAAACTCCTTCTAGTTTAAATTTGAAAGCTTTAGCTCTAGTAATGTCTCTAACATCCATATATTTTGGAAATAATATGTCAATAATCGCCTCTTCAACTCCTAAATTATAAATATAGTCACAATAACCATAGTCATCATAACATACTAATACTTCCTCAGGTGAGCGTGTATCAATAGATAACTTATAATCACGATCTCCGGGAAGCTCTGTTAACTCAGTTTCACGGCTAAAGGTTATTATGTAGCTTTTCTCTTGTAAGACTCCAAGGTGCTCCATAGTTGTAGTAACAACTGTGGTACCCCTTATAAAGCGTATTTCTTCCTTCCATATACGGTCATCGTCTTCTCTAGTTGATGTAAATAGTATGCGATCCTCATCTTTTATATAATACATTGTCCTAGTTAGTGCGGATGTTGTACTATACTCTGATACTTCTATATATACCTCTATATCTGTATAATAGTCTATGTCTTGATATGTATAGGTTTTTACTGTTATTGGAACTGCTTTATATAGAAGACTAAGTAGTGCTATATCCTCTCTTAACATACCTATATTGAGCCCCTCACTGTATCCTGAAGACCATAGAGTTGCAGTTTTGCATACAAAACCTCCTATACAAATTCTTACATATAATGGATACACGTAGTCTGGAGCATAGGTTGTTACATCAAGTCCCATGTATACATACTTATTTGCTGGATTAGGTATTGATAATAGCTGTGGTGGTGGCTGCATAAATATCGTATGAATAGCTTCTTTGAAATTAGTATTAAACCCATAGTGTAGTTCAGCACGGACTATAGGGTATATCGTTAATGGTTTAGCTCTCACTCCCTCTATGTTATCATAGTGCCAGTTAATGTAAAATGTTGGATATATTCTAAACCTCCATTTTTCATTCTCAACAATAGGAGTTATAGCCATATCTATTTGAACTTCTTTAATTTCGACTCCATAAGCTGATGGAGTAAACTGTACATGTAATATGTTAGGTTTATCACCTAGTAAAGTAAGCTCTTCCTCCATCTCATATCCTTCACAACTTATTTTAACTGTAAGAGTTCTTACAATATCCTTATCACCAGTATTAGTATTCGTGCACCCTATAACTATTGTTAATCTAAGTACTTTCCACTTAATATCCCGATAGGGGTCTACTGCATGGATTTTAAAGGAATAGTCATTATTGTAAAAATCAAATGTATAGTCCTCCCTAATCATTGATTCAAGAGGCTGTGGTCTAACTTCAACTAAGTTGTAACCATATGGGTCATCTCCTCCGCCTCCACCTTTATCTGGTATAGGTTCTTCCCATGTAACATTATAGTTTAGATCTACTCCTAGCTCAACAGTAGTGTTTTGTATTTGGCTAACTATGTAGTACTTGATTTCTTCACTATAACCTAGTTTGTTCATATAATCAAGTATAGCTGGTGGTTCAGATGCTTCAAAATACTCATTAACTGTTGTATAATCATATGTTGATAGAAGCTGTAATCCAGCTGTACCCCATCTAACAGATCCTCCTATAAACAAGTATATGTATCCAATAGGCTTTCCAACTCTCTTATCAAGAAGGGTTATTACCCTACAATTAGCTGCTCTAGCAAATTCTGGTATATGTTCTCTAGGATCTACCAGAATAGGCTGTTTTGATGGAAGCTTTATTTCAACTATGGTATCTCTATCGATTTTTTGAGGAATGATATATATTGTAGTTAAGTTACTCTCCACTCTCTCATTATACATTCTTATGGGTAGAGCGTGCCAGTATTTTCCATCAAAGTATCCAAATACTATATCTCTTACAGACTTATCCATGATTTCAAGTTCCTTGAGAACATCCCTACTAATTCTTAATACACGCCCACTATAGTATAGATCATATAGTACTCTAGGATCATTTAGATCTAGATCGAGTTTTTCAACTATCTCTTCTATGATCTTATTAGTATCTATAGTCTCTTTACTATCCATAGCTGATATAATAGTGTTAGAGGAAATATTTTGAACATTTAGTAATAGTATAAGACTTAATATAAGGATTGTTATTAAGGGAATATACATTCTATTCATAGACAGAACACCTGATACATTACACCCAGCACCCTACCATTAATGTATTATGTTATTGTTCCTTATTTTTTCTCTGTATTTATACATATTAATTATATCTTTATTCATTTAGTTCATTTTGTAGATAATGAATTTATCTATTAAAATCTGCCTTTAAACTTCTACAATGTATCTAAAAGAGATAGTGTCCACTAGCTATTACTAAATGATCATACAATATTTCTTAACTCTATGCACCTTTTAACAACTTTTTCACCTTATTTTAGCTATAGTGTATAATAGTTAATAGTGAGAGATCATTTACAAGAGTATCTGGAGAATAAAAGCTAGGAAGAGAGGATCTTAGCCGAAACATTCTACTAATGTTTCTACAACAATTTGTCTAAACTACTACATATATAAAGTACTAACGATCCTATAGAGGGTCAGCCTCAATACATGTTCTAAGGTCTTAGAGGATATATCAATATGTAATGACTATGTATTGTATTACAAAATTAGTGATTAGATAATATCTCTAACTTAACTTTATATATATGTGTATGTTCATGTTTAAACATGGAGAGCTATAATGTGTGTTAAGACGATAACAATAACAGATGAAGCGTTTGAAGCATTGAAGAGAGAAGAGGGAGGGTGAGAGTTTTTCTAAGACTATACTAAGACTTATTCGATCTAGGGGTAGGTTATCCGATCTTGCTGGTGTGTGGAGCGATGTTGATGAAGAACTTATTGACAACATCTATAAGGAGTTAAAGAGGATGTGGGGTTTATGGAGTGTATAGTATTGGATACAGATATAATAGTTGGTCATTTAAGGGGTATGGATAAGGCTGTAAGATTTATTGAAATACTAGAAGATGAATATACTAAGCTATACACTACAGTTATTAACTTGTTTGAATTATACTATGGAGCTTACTGTATAGGTTCTAGAAAGAAGATAGCTTCTATAAGGAAGATTGAGGACAGACTAGAAATTCTAAATCTAAATGAACGAATAGCTAAAAAGGCTGGTGAAGAACTAGCTAGACTATCTAAGGAGGGCTTAGTAGTAGATAATAGAGATCTCTTGATAGGGATTATAGCTAGAGAGAATGGATGTAAGGTAGTGGCAGGGAATGAGAAGTATTTTAGGAGAATACATGATCTAGAGATAGTGAATTGGAAGAAACAGTAATAATAGGTTTTAAGGACTTGGTTTAAAATTATTCATATCTTCCATCCCTTATTTTTGAATAAAGAGTGTTAAGTGAATTGACCACTTTTATGGAGATATTGTGAATAGTGTGAACAATGCATATATGTTAGTAGGAGGTGGTTTAGATGGTGGTTCCCAGCCGTCATGGAGAGGGTGTTGAGGAGAAGAAGTATAAGTCTGAAGAAGCTGAAGAAGTTAGAGAGATACTTAGTGCTGTTTCAGAGTTTATTAGTAGTCTACGTGGGCCTATAAAGGATCTTATAGACACACTTGTTAGTGCTCTTAATGGTAAGAAGCTTGGTGAAGAAGTAGCATCTTTCTATAAGGGGTTGAAGGAGCATGGTCTACCAGATGATCTAGTTAATGAGATGACACGTGAATTCTTCCATAAGAAGCTTGAGTCAGCACCTAGTATTAGCGGGTTTATGGATGCTTTAAAGAACATGTTTACTGGTAGAGGACCACGTGCTTTTGTAGCAGTATCTGGTCCAAAGGATGTTGAAGAAGCTGTAAGGGTTCTTGAAGAAGTTAAGGAGGTCTCGCCTGAGAAGAGGGAGAAGATTGAGAGAGCTATACGTGTACTAAAAGCTCTTAGAAGAGAGGAGAGGAGAAAGGAGGAGAGAGAAGAGGGAGAAGATAAACATGTATCTCTTAGTATTGGACTAGATGTAAAAAAGGGTGAGGAAGAGGAGGAAAGTGGAGAGGAAGAGGCTTAGTATAGGTATACTGTTTTTTACTCTCTAACCTATCTATAGGATTGTAGGAGGTTTTGTCTATAGTATTGTTTATGGTGTAGGGTGTATTGAGTGTTGAAGAGAGGCTTGAAAGGCTTGAGAAAGCCTTGTCTAAGATACTTAGCAGGCTAGAGTCTATTGAGGAGAAGCTAAGCGTTCTCGGTTTAAGTGATGAAACAATATCTATTGCTACAGAGCTTGTAATAGCTTTCTCTATACCAGCAGCTAAGGCTATAGAGGCCTCTAACCGTGTTGTACAAGCTATTGGAAGGCTTGCAACAATAGACCCTATTAGTAGGAGTATTGTTGAAGCACTATCTGATTGTAGAGAGCAGTCGGTTTCAGAGATTACTAGACGTGTTAGAGAGCTACGTGGAACTGCATCAAGACGTATAGTGCGTGAGAGACTTGAGAGGCTTAAGAGGTATGGTGTTGTAGTACGTGTTGGAGGTAAGAGACCTAAGTATGTATTAAAGCCATGTATTAAAGGCTAGTACCTAATAAACCTATTTCTCTAGAAGATAGACCTATATACTGTTTCAATATAGGGATTAGGAGAAAGAGATCCATTAGATAGTGGGTGGACTTGTTAAAATACTTCATGTAGTCAATGATGTAGAGTATTGTGAGCCAGATGATGCCTAGCTGTTCCACTAGCTTATGATGTATTCATTGCAGCTTATGTAAAGGTTTCATATGGTAGTGTGGAGTTCATAAGGTTAGGATTTAATTAAAGAAGTTGGGGAGGAGATAGCTTTACTAGAAGTAGTCTATAGTTAAGATTTATAATCCGTTGTATACAGTGTGTATACAGGGAGGGTTAGTGTTATGAGTGTTGTAGTTAGTGTTAGAGTTCCTAAATGGGTTAAGAAAGTGCTTGAAGAACATAGAGTAGATATTGCTGAACTTGTTAGAAAAACACTTATTGAAGAAGCTAAGCGTTTAGAAGAAGAGAGTTTTTGGAAAGAACTTGATAGAGTAGCTAAGATATTGTCTGAAAAGATAGATCCTTATGAATTAGCTAGACTTATTGATGAAGACCGTAGGTCTAGGTGACTATATATCTTGTACGTAGTTGATGCTAGTGTTCTTGCTCCACTAATACTCCTATATGGGATAAAGTTAAGAGATATAGTACTAAAGTATAGGTTTCACATATTAGACCTTGCAGTCTATGAAGTATGTAATGCCTTTTGGAAAGAGTGTGTGAAACTACATAGGATTGATAAATCGTTAGCACAGGAGTCATGTAGTTTATTGGTGAAGCTTACAGAGTATTTAAACCTACATAGACTATTGGATCTAGATGCTGGAAGTGTAGTAGATGTAGCTGTATCAAATAATATAACAGTATATGATGCATCATATATAGTGTTGGCTATGGAATTAGGTATACCGATAGCTAGTAGTGATAGAGACATACTAGAGGTTGCTCCAAAGTACGGTATTGATGCCTATAGTTTAGAAGAATTTGTAGAACATTTAAGACTATAGATAGTTTGTTGAGAAACTAGTGAGATGGTATATGTATGGGTAGGAGACTAGAGATTATAAAGCTAATCATGTATGTACTCTTCTACCTTATAGTCGTAGTGTTTAAGCTATCTATTACATACATTAGTTTAAAGATTAGTTTAAGGATAAGGTTTAAGCTGTATAAGTGGAGGTTTAAGAGAACACTATATAAGTGTGGATTACCTAGAGAACTTGTAGAGAACATGGCGTGTGAATATAGTGTTCTACTAGATACTATGTATAAGTACATGAGTATAAGAAAGCTTATAAAGCTATTTACTAGACAAACTCTATCAACATTGTATCTATAGTTATTTAGTATTTATAGAAACACTAATATATTGTAATTCACTCTCAGTTACTATAGGTGATTGTTATTGATTTTAGTGTTCAAACTGGGAGTAGCTGGGTAAAGGAGTTCTTTATTGATAAAGCAGAGCTATTTCTCTATATACTTGATTATAGGTGGAAGACTGCTGAAGAAGAAGCTGGATATGTTGATAGACTTCTTGAGAGTATAGGTGTTGGTAGTGGAGTTGAAATACTTGATCTAGGCTGTGGTAATGGGCGTATAGCTATTAATCTAGCAAAGAAGGGATACTGTGTAGTTGGTGTTGATATATCACCGTTATTTATAGAAGATGCTAGGAAGAAGGCTAGAGAGTATGGTGTAGAAGGTAGAGTAGAGTTTTATGTATATGATGCTAGAGAGATAGATAGACTATTTAGAGATAGACTATTTGACGCTACAATAATGTATTGGACAACAATACTTGGCTACTATCTTGATGATGAGACTAACATAGGTATATTGAGGAGCATATGGAGGATAACAAAGCCAGAGAGGTATCTCCTAATACTAAACCATGCGGGTCTAGACCTAATACTGCTTAGACAAGGGATATGTGGTAAAACACACTATTTAAGTGATATAAATGGGGAGATAACGCTTATGGAGAAACCAGAGTTTGAGCCAGAGACAGCTATTATGAAGAATACATGGGTATTCTATAGGAGGAGGGGAAGGGATCTAGAGTATATAGATGAAGTAAGCTTTGCTATAAGAATCTATGCTCTCCACGAAATAATAGAGCTGGCTAGAAAAGCTGGATGGACACTACATAGTACTTATAGAGACTTAGTAACACTAAAACCCTATAGACCAGGATTAAGTAGTATAAATATTGTATTAAAGAAGAAGGCTTAATAAGCCATAATTCTTACTACCAAATATTTTTTACATAACGACTATGAAATACCACTTATATATGCTTACTGATAGTATTATATTCTAAATAATATAATTAAGACACTCCATTAGCTTATACGGCTCTAGATAAAAACCTAATCTACTATATCAGCATAGACCAATACTGGGTTATTTAAAGTAGAGACTATAGTAGCTAAATAGAATGTTTTAGATGGAGAAAATCGGGTGTAGTTGTATGGGATCATGTATAGTGTTAAGCTTTATATAGTTGTCTACATCACTTGTTAAAACATGGTGAAGACTCTAGTGATAGTTATTAGTGGAGATAATGTTGGGCCTTTTAAGAAGTTTAAGCTTGAACTTAACCGTTTCAATCTAGTATTTGGATCAGTTGGTAGTGGTAAGTCATTTCTATTTAGACTATTAGAGCTAATAGATCTAGCATATACTCTTACACACTATAGGCTTACAGAAGAAGAAGTTGAGACAACGTTTTCACGACTACTATTAATAGATGATGGATTAGTCTTTGAATCTAGACTAGCGAGTGGATTTGTTAAGAAACAAGCTGTTAATACTATAGTTAGACATGGAGAGAACTATGGTGTTCTAAAGCTAGGTATAGATAGTGATGAATTGGCTATAGAGTTTAAGAGGAGTTCTACCAACCCTATACGTTTCTCTAACATTGATCTATGGTCTAGAATACTATCAATACATATACCACAGGAGAGGATGTATAGTATAGAGTATGGCTATATATCTAGGATTTTTGAAGAACTATCTAGTTTCTATGAGAGATATGGTAGTGAATCACCTGCTTTAATGATGTATAAGCTAGTATATGATTATAAGATACCACCTCTACTATCAAGTTATATAGCTGATATTGTAGCTTCTCTATCATATATTGTTAGTTCAATAAAGGAGAGTGAGTTAGAGTTTAGAGTAGAGGGTGCTTTAGAGAAAAACGTTTCACTATTGTGGAGTGTTTATGAGAGGAGGTTTAAGTATAAAGACTATGGTACTGGCTTATCTATTGATAGAATGTCTAGATTGAGAATACCTCTTGGTTCACTAGAGGCTATGTCTATACTAGTTATTTTGGATGGATTGAGAAGTGTTAGTAGTTTAGAAGATTTTAGAGATGTTAGTAAACTACTAGTTATTGATGAGTTTGGTGTACACTGTGACCCCGTGCTTACACAAAAACTATTAGATAGAATTATTAGCGAAACTTTTTCTCAAGAAAAACTATATACAGTAATTATAACTCATAACCCAGACATACTTACACGTAGTCTTAAGCTATTTGAGAAAATGGCTAGTAGAGATAAGAGTGTTTTAGATAGTATATCTATACACCAGTTTCTATGGAATAGTGTATCTAGAAGTGTTGATGTTGATAGTTGTGGAGTATATTATGTAGATGGAATAGTCACGCCATCTAAGAAGGTCAAGTTGTTTGAAGAATCATTTAAATATATGAGTGCATAGAAGCTCTATGCTCCCGCCAGGGGATCTAGATAGTTATGTGTATAGTTATAGATACACCAGTAATGAAGGACATTGTTAGGGATCCTAGAAAGTTAGAGAGGATACTAGATAAACTTGGTACAGATCCAGTTAGTATAGTTCTTACATATACTCTAGAAAGACAGTATAGAAACATTATTAATATAGATGTAGGAAGTTTAATGAGGATCTTTAGGAGTATTAGTTATAGAGTTAGGTTTACCGCAATACCTAGATCTAGGGAGGAGTATATTAGAGCTAGATGTTCTAGTTTAGTGAGTCTTTTAGAAAGAGCTTTATCTACAAAGAAGCACTCTGGTAGAGACGACGCTTTAGTAATAGCTTGTTCATCTATTTATGCAAAAAGTACTGGTGCAAAGAGACTTATTGTAGTTGCTAGAGGTAGGCATGCTAGTTTTTATCATAGTGTTAAACATGTTGTTGAAAGAAACCTTAATGTACAAGAATGCTGGTATAGTGTACTAAACTACGACTACGTATTATGAAGGAGTTTAGTTAAACATTTTATCTAAAAGGGCTCTCCATATCTATAAATATTCTTACTGATACTATGCTTCTTCCTCAATATTCTGTAGCTCCTCTACATTAGCTCTACCAAAAATGCCAACATACTTATCCAGTATAACATCTATTTTTCTCCTTATAACTATCTCTAACTCCTCACCCTCCACTAAATCCAGTTTTTCTAGAGGCTTTAGTATACCATTCTCGTATTTTACACGTACTACTTTAGCCATAGTTTATCCCTAGATATACTAGTCATCACCAACCTTGATAACCCTAACGATAACGTTAAACCATAGAACACAATCCTACTTATGTAAAAACACTTCTATAATACATGGTTTCATAAAATACCTAGGTCTAGCTAGTAACTATATAGATTACTTAAACTCTAAGGAATTCTTCATAAACTATGACATTATTATAACCAAAATATTTTTGGATAACAACTATATAGACACCAATAGTGCATATCTATGGATAATACTAGTCTGTCCAATATAGTTAAGACACTTTCTTGTGTAGCAATAGCTAGAGCATTGTTTATAACATCTGTTTTCTATAGTGTTAAATGGTTGTTTATTGTAGTAGCATTCTTTGACTGGCTACCGCTACCGACTAAGTGGATGAAAATAGCTGGTGTTTCTAGTAGGGAGACAAGGTATGCAGGTATGCTCCATGGTGTAGTCACAGTTATAGCTTATGTTATTGGTATAACATGGGTTTTCCAAGACATAGTCTATGGAGTTAGTCTAGGGTATGTGTTTCTAGTTGTGTGGTTTCAAGCAGTTAGAGCTGGGTTGTGTTGTTATCTTCTTTGGCTAGATG
>CAYZRH010000029.1:0-8596 GCA_964480805.1 uncultured Desulfurococcaceae archaeon | reverse complement strand
GTGTGGTTTCAAGCAGTTAGAGCTGGGTTGTGTTGTTATCTTCTTTGGCTAGATGCGTAAGGTTTTAGTATGTTGTCTCTAGAGTAGTCTACTGCGGAGTTGTTGTCTATAGGGGTTACATGTTATGGAGTTTCTTAATCGGGAGAATGAGCTAGGTGTTCTTGAGAGTGCTTGGAGTGAGAGACCAAGTTTTATAGTTGTTTATGGTAGGAGGCGTATTGGTAAGACTAGGCTTGTTAGAGAGTTTCTTAGTAGGCATAGTGGTGTCTATTATTTCTGTCAACTATCTAGTCATAGTGATAATTTAAGGAGGCTTTCTAGTGTAATAGCTGATTACCTAGGCTATGAAGTGTTTAGAGAGTTAGAGTATAGCTCACTTGATAAACTCTTATCACTAGCTACCCGATTTAAAGAAGACATTGTTATTGTCTTTGACGAGTTTAGCTATTGGGTACGTGTAGCTCCACGTGTTCTTAGTGAACTCCAGTATTTTATAGACCATGTACTACCTAGTACAAAGGCTTTAGTCATAGTTGTTGGAAGCATATATACTATTATGACACGTGACGTACTTGGAGGAAGCTCTCCACTATATGGTAGGTCACGCTATAGGATACATCTTAGAGAGTTCTATCCATGGGATGTAAAGCTGTTTATACCAGGGTATAAACCAGTTGATCGCATACGTGTATATGCCTTGTTTGGCGGCATACCATTCTACTTAAGAATGGTTAGAGACGATAAGTCTTTGAGAGAGAATATATATGAGCTAGTACTTGCACCACATGCTCCACTACGTTATGAAAAGGATTTCCTATTAAGAGAAGAGTTTCGTGAACCACATACATACAACGCTATATTATCAGCTATTGCTCGTGGATATAATACTCCATCAAAGATAGCTGACCTGCTTGGATTCGATAGAGGCTATATAGCTAAGTGTCTCGGAGTCTTAGAGTCTCTAGGATATGTTAAACCAGTTAAACCGCTTTTTATGAAGAAGGCTATTGGATACAAACTATCTGATCCTATACTACGTACATGGTATTATCTTGTAGAGCCTATACAGAGTCTATTAGAGACTGAATCGTATATGGAGGCTCTAGAATATATAGTGGAGAGGCTTGATCAATATGTTAGTAGTGTCTATAAGGAAGTAGCTGTAAATGTTTTATCAAGAAGGTTTGTTCCAAAAGGCTATAGGCTCCATGGTAGAGTGGTTTACCGTGGTGAAGAAATAGATCACGTATACATTAACCCAGATACTAGAGACATTATTGTAGTAGAGGTTAAATGGAGTGATCTAGGGTTAAGAGATGTAAGGAGGATAATGTATAATCTAGAGGCTAAAGCACATAGATTGTTAAGAGGATATAGTGTAAAAGAGAAAATACTGGTTATAAGAGAGTATTTAGGTAGAGAGAAGCCAAGTAATATACTTACAGCCAGTGATCTAGGTGTCTAGTACTTTACTAAACAATAACTATCCATAGACATACAAGTATGAATTAATATTCATACCCTTGTTATCTAAAAAGCTTTAGACTAGGTACGGGATAACTTTAGCCAGTAATACTTATTAATGGGTATACTTCATTATCATAGTCTAGTGTATGGTGATAAGGAATGAAGGCTATCCACTAACCCTCCTTATCTAGGCTTATCTATAAATAATAAATACTTATCAACTATCTTCTATTCACCTACAACCCCTACTTTAAGGTGACAGTCTATGTCTAAAGCAGTAGTTGTAGAGGAGCTGGCTAAGGTTTATGTTGTAAAGAGAGGCTTCTTTAGACGCCGTATTGAGAGAGTTGAAGCTCTACGTGGTGTCAGCTTTAGTGTTGATCGTGGATGCGTCTATGGGCTTCTAGGGCCTAATGGTGCTGGTAAGACAACTACTGTTAAGATACTATCTACACTACTACTCCCAGATCGCGGGTGTGCATGGGTTTTAGGCTACAGTGTTCTTGATGAACCAGCTAGAGTTAGAGAAGTTATTGGTGTATCACTTAGTGTTGAACGTGGTTTCTTCTGGAAACTAACTGGTTATGAGAATCTCAAGTATTTTGGTATGTTACGTGGACTCCATGGAGATTTTCTTGAGAAACGTATAGACTATGTAATGGATGTTGTCGGTCTTAAGAAGCTTGGAGGACACCGTAAGTTCTTTGAAGAATATAGTCTTGGTATGAAAGCTAGACTTAGTATAGCTAGAGCACTCCTACACAATCCAGAAGTGCTCATACTAGATGAGCCAACACTTGGTCTAGACCCACATAGTGCTAGACACATACGTGAACTCCTTGTTAAACTAGCTAAAGAGGAAGGTAAGAGTGTACTAATAACATCACATAACATGTTTGAAGTAGAGATGATATGTGATCGTGTAGCTATTATTAATGAGGGTCGGATCATAGTTGAGGGTCCAATACCTGATCTTAAGAAGCTTGTTTCAAAAGAGATACCAGTTGTTATAGAGGCTTGGAGACATGGCTTAACAAGTTCTTATCTATCAAGTATACTCCATGAAAGACTTGGTGTAAGTGTTGGTGTTAGTATTGATGATAATGGTTTGACACGTGTTAAAGCTCTTGTACCAGTTGGTGAAGAGGATCGTTTTATACACATGGTAGTTGATATACTCCACAGTCTTGGTGCTAAGATAAGGCTTGCTCGTACAGAAGAGCCTAGTCTTGAAGATGTTTTTATAAAGTTGACAGGTGGTATGGAGTGGAGGTAAGATACGTATCTAGTGTTATGAGAGCTGGCTTGTATGCATTCTATTGTTGGCTTAAGAACAACCGTAGTTTTGCATTCTGGATGATATTCTGGCCTTATATGATGGCTTTCTTCCTATTTGGTCTTGGAAGCCTTCTTGGTAGTATTGAAGAGTATAGTAGTCGTATGGGTATAGTCAATCCTATATTCTACATACTTGCTTCTAGTAGTGTTCTTGTATCAAGTATTAGTATTGTAGATAATGTTGCTGGTGAACTACTAAGGCATAGATGGATTGGTACACTACCCTATGTTATGGTTTCACCTCCAAGGTTTGTTGTATATGCTATAGCTGGGCCTATACCTGCTACAATGGTTACTAGTTTTATTAGTTTAACAAGTGTACTACCTGCTGCAGTGTTTTTTGAAGGAGCTATTGGTGGTTTAAAGATGTTTATAATACTATTGTTCATATACCTTGCTATGATACCACTTATAGGTATATCAGTTATTATTGGTGGCTTATCATTAATAGCTGGTGAAGAGACTAATATAGCTGGTTTTCTACCACCATTCATACTACTTGTATCTGGTGTATTCTATCCACAAACAATACTTCCATGGATACTACAGGCTATAGGTAAAGCACTACCACTAGTCTATGTAGTTGAAGCCACAAAGATCATGGCTTTCTATAGAATACCTCCATTTAACACACTATTCATACTAGCTGGCTTCCTAGTTGGACTATCAATACTCTATAACATTGTAGCAGTACCTGGTATGCTACTTATTGAGAGAAAGCTTGTTGAGAGGGGTGTTTATGAAGAGTAGGTTTAAGCCAATAGTATGGCTCCACTTACTAAGGCTTTCTAGATACAAGTATGGCTTCATAAACTATATATTGATTGATATAATGTGGTATCTAGTATTCCTACTTGGAGCACTAATGTTTGTACCTAAAGAGGAGTTTACATTATCAGCTATTATAACATTCTGGGGTATAGTGTTATGGGCTATGATGAATAACTGTGTATGGCTTATAGCTGGGTGGACATGGTTTATACTAGCAACTGGTCTTGTAGAAGAACACTATATACATAACGTTAACCCACTAGTATTCGTATCTGGAAGACTAGTAACAGGTTTAAGTGTAAGCTTGTTTACAATACCATTAGTACTACTAGTATTCACTAACCTAGCTGGAGAACAAGTACTAGCCATACATAACCCACTATGGCTTATAACAGGTATAGCTCTAGTAATACTCTATGCAACACTATACTCACTAACACTAGCAGCACTAAGCTTCCGTCTACAAGTACCTGGTACAATGCTTGATATACTAAACATATCCATGTATATTGGTGGTGGACTAGGCGTACCAGTCTATAAAATGCCTCCAGTCCTTAGAGAAGCTGCACTAGCCATACCATACACACATGCTGCAGAAATTACACGTTATGGTGTACTGGGTTTAGAACCATATCTAGGGCTCCACAATGAACTACTTATAGCTATAGTATACCTTATAGTAATAGCTTCTATAGCATACTTTATTGTAAAGAAGACTATGGAGTATATTAGACGCTATGGAGTAAGAGCTGTAGGTATGATGTAAAACAACATCTCCCACTACCTAACATACATGGTTGAAACACAATAAGATTGTATCTAAGACAACTTATTCACTATTTCCTCTATTAAATGAGATTACTAGAGATAGTGTTTATATCTATAGCCAGGTTCCATGACTGATCAGTTCTCTATAGGTGAGGAAGTATTAAACTCCCCAGTTTAAGTATGTTGTTTTTGTGTTTATAGAGAAACTCCATGGCTAAACCAGTTCTTATCTAGCCTTATTAGTGTAGAGGCGTTAGTGTTGTTAGAAATGTGTTCTTGGGACACGTGTTATTTTCTCTAGTGAAAAGGTGCTAGTTAACCAGAAGCTTATTGTGTATGCCTAGTATATAAGGCTATGGTATTATTTTTTTGTTTAGTGTCTTTATATAATGACTATTGTTATCCATAGTATTAGTGGAGCTATGAGTGATCCTGTTTTTCTCCTAGAAAACTCTAGTAGTACTGCTGTTATTATAGCCCATAATAGGTTTAGTAGGTCTAGTCCATAAGGTCTTAGTATGTGTAGTGGTGTCCATACTAGTAGTAGTATGAGTAGTCCTCCATAGCTTCTCCACCTACCACCTATCTCTAGAGTTACAGTAAGCCATAGACCCTCAACTATGTAGTAGAGGAGTGCTAGTGAATAACCAGCTATTCCAGTACCTACTTCTACATAGAACATATACTCTGTTATAACTTGTAGATTATACTCTATATCTCCACTATATACTAGACTATATGTTAGTGTAAAGAGCATGTCAAGGAGGATAACTAGTGTTATTAATGGAGCTGTTTTAATCCAGAAACCTCTAGTAGACAGTCTAGATAACTCACTACTCCATAATATACCGTGTCTCCTATAATAATACCTTACAACAATGTATCTAAGAGAAACTATAAAGATATGCCCTAAAGCTATAGCATAACCTGCTTCCAATGGATGACTACGAAAATACTCTACAATCTTAGCCATAGAGAACCCCTTCTCTACAACCTCATTCAACCCACCACATAGGTATAGGACTATACACGTAGATAGGAGTAGAGAACTAATCTCTATAACCAATAAACCTACTATAGACAATACCACTAGATCTCTAGCATAGGATCTACTATCCAAACCCACCACCTAATACTAAGAACTATCATCTAGAATACCATATATTTAGGGAAACAAGTATTTTAACTAATCATACAAGAAATATAGGGTTATAAAGTATTTTCTTACATCATTTATTAGAAGATGGTTATGCTATAGTCTAGTGTGTTTAGTATTAGAGAAAGTGTTATAGTAGACTAGTTTCTAAGATAGCATATGTAGATAGGGTATGGATGTAATGAAGTGTTTTAGTGTATCTGATAAATGTGATGTTGAGAGAGTTCTTAGAGAGGTTCTTAGTAAAGAAGGCTATAGCCACTATAGAGTTAAAAGATTTGGTAGAATAATTGAGTATAGGCTAGGATTGTTTAATAAGATTAGGTTAATACACTATAGTAGTGATAACTCTATAGAAGTTTGCTGTACAGATAATAGAGTCTATAATAGATTATATAGTTACCTTAAACCATATAGTAAGCCTATGGATTTTAGGAGAAATGCTTCTATGAAGACAGACACTAACCCAATTGATCAATTAGCTGGACTTGTTATTGAAAGGAATATATTGTTGAGTAAGGTTAGTGATAGCCGTAGAGACTTAGTTATAACATCTATAGTATCTATTGTTTTTCTAACAATATGTACTGTGCTTGGGTTACCAGTTAATTTAATAGGGTTTATATTATTGGTTCTAGCAATACCTATGTTACTTATTGGTTTTAAGAATAGACAGTACCTAAACCAGCCAGAACTACAGTACACACCAATACTATACTTTAGATACCGTAAGAAACTAGCTATTATAGAAGAGGATATTGAGAGACTAATGACACTTATACCAAGTAGTTGTAGAGAAAAAGAAGTTTTAAGACAAATTCTTAGAGAATAGTTATAGCAATATCTATCGTTACTTACATGCTTGTATTTATATGACCATATTATTAAGGTTAAGGGTTGCTATGAGTTGCTGTAAAGCATGCTTATGGGTATTGAGTATTGTATAAACTGTTATATAGTAGTATACTCTGCAACGATTAAATGTTTTTATACTTTATATTGGGATATTTTAGAGAAAAAATTTTAGATTTTAATACATAATATATTTATACAGAGTAATAGTGTATCTACCCTACCTATAGGTGTAGGTGGAGTATCTAATGAATAGGTATATACTAGCTCTTCTCCTTATAGTATTGATAGTATCTATAATAGAGCCTTCATTCTCTATAAGAAGTAGTGTAGAGGGTAATAGCTATAGTTTAGAGTTTACTATAGAGCCTTCTATAGAGTATTATATGGATAAATCAGTACTAACACTACCAAATTTACCCAGTAACGTATACTATGTATATAGTTATGGAGGACCAGCTATACCGTTAATCAGGATGATTATATTAACACCATATGGTAGACACTATAGTAGAGTCTATGTAGAACTGGGTAACCCGTATAAACTTAAACTCTCTAAACCACTACTACATCTACCAAAACCATTTCCACTATGTATGCAATATAGTAGTTCATGTAGTGTTGATAATAGTTTAGTGAGTAGTAAATGGGCTGGTGGTCCATGGAACTATAGTATAGACTATGGTTTATGGAGAGGTGTAGAGTATCTAGTATTATCTATAAACCCTATTAAATACATAGATGACTACAACGTCCTTATATACAGTAGTATTAGGGTATACGTTGAATACACTAAAGCACCAGTATACAAGCCATTCGATCAAACAATATACTTATTCTTAAAGAAACAATCTGTAAACAAGGATATGGTAAGTACACTATCTATAAAACCAGTAAATAGTACATGGATACTAATAATAACTAGACCACAATTTCTAAACATACTAAACAAGTACGTCGATCTACGTAGGAGACAGGGATACCAAGTTATTGTAAAAACTGTTGAAGACATTATTGATAGTGGTGTTAGTGGTAGGGACATACCTGAGAAGATAAGAAACTATATCCATAGCCTATACAACCAGTCTAATGGTGCACTAAAATACCTATTGATCGTGGGTGATGTTAGTGGTAATGCTGGATGGCCTAGTGGTCCAGACGATATAGCTGATCTATATCCATGGGAAGTTCCTACAAGATATTTCTACAATCCTGATGGAACTAGTGGTTATAGTCATACTGGAGACTATACACCTAGTGACTGGTACTATGCAGCTCTTGATACTAACTGGGATGGTGATGGAGACGAGGTTTATGGTGAGATTGGTGATGGAGAGGACTGGGCTCCAGAACTAGCTGTTGGTAGAATACCTCTTAGAACACCCGGTTATCTAAACGATTACTTAGAGGCTATAGTATCGTATAACCGTACAAGTATAGATCGTATGTTGGGTGCTGGAGCTATACTAGTATACTTTAATGAAAATGGTAAAGGGGATTATGGGAATCAAGGTGATACATCTATAGAAGCTATATGGAGTAAGCTTGGAGGACAAGGCTTACTAGCTAATACTGTTCTTGATAGACTATATGAACACTACCCTGTTATGACAAAGATTACTAGTCCAAGCCAGATTAATGGAAACATATCCTATAGCAACATGACTAATGCTATATACTCTCTTAAACCAGATATAGTGTTATGGTATGCTCATGGAGGTAGGTTTAGTGCTTCTAGAAAGATATGGAGTAGTGATGATGGTGATGGTGTTCCAGAAGATGCTGAAATGGATTGGGAGGTATTTATTGATACATACTCTCTAACTAGTGAGTATGGCTATGTTAATGGACTAGTATTTGCTATGAGTTGTCTTACAGCTTATTTCGACTACTATAACTACTGGTCTCTAGGTGAGAAATATGTTAACACTACTGCTCTATGGTATATTGGATGGAGCCGTGTAACATGGGGTTATAAATACACATGGACTTCACAGATTGATCCAGATAAGTGGGGTGGACTAGCTGATGGATACCCGTATACGTTCCTAAAATACTTGACAAACACTTCTGGCAACACTTGTGGTGATATAGGCTTTAGTCTAGTATATACTAAGTGGTGGAGTTCAACAAAAGAAGATACTGATGACCAAAGCTTCCGTAAGGTGTGGTGGGCTTCAACACTACTCGGAGACCCTGTACAGCCTATTCATAGAGCTAACACATTCATTAATGTACCAGAAG
>CAYZRH010000028.1:13004-29038 GCA_964480805.1 uncultured Desulfurococcaceae archaeon | reverse complement strand
GTACTAAACATGGAGTGTGAAGGAATAAATAAGCTTAGGAGAAAGATCTATTGGTACTCCAGGGAAAACCTAGTATGGGAGAAACAAGAGAACATAATACTTGATATACTAAAGAAAATATAAACATCTAATATATAAACCTATAGATTATCTTAGCAATATTCAGTGCTCCATCAACATACCTAACACTACAAGGGTACCTTAAGTAGGGTAAATGATATACTACTTCCTCAAGATAGCTTGGAGTTAAAGACCTTATGTCTAGAAACCATACACCAAGCTTTCTACAAGCACCCACTATATTAGGATAATTAGCTGCTGGGATATCAGGATTATAGATGACGATCACGGGTTTACGATAGGCAAGTACTGCATTAACCATTGTAACGCCTGGATGGGAAATCACTACTTTAGCGCCAGCAATCCACTTATCAATATCTGGATCGTATCTAAAGGCTTTCCACTCGGGCTTAGCACTAGTGACATAGCTTGGATCTAAGGGGCCTGTCTGTATTACGACCTTTTCTAGATTAGTCTTTAGGAGTATATCCACTAGTTTCTTATGGCCTATAGTACCTGTTATCACAAGCACGTAATCCCCATTCCATGGACTATAGACTGGTTTCTCATAAACTGGGCCTACAACAACACTTCTTCTTGGATAGAATCTCTTCTGTTCACTCCATTGTAGAAACATGTATGCATTAAATAGCTTGTAGAGTATCCTGTTGGCTTTTGACATATTCGTTAGTCTAAATACGTCTTCTATACAGAAGAGCTGGTATCTATGGAGATACTTACCTATAACTGAAGGAGCTAGTCCATGGTTACTGCCAGTACATACGATTATTCCTTTGCCAGTAATCTTTGTCAGGGAATCATATACTGCTTTTGGTATTCTAGTGAATAACCGAATGAATGGCTCATCTGGTTTTAGAGGTTTTTCTACCTCAATAATACGTGTTTTCTTCCAGAGTCTTTTCTTAATCCTATCTATACTCCATTTATCATTGCTCGGGACTATAAATACTGGTTCTACGTCTCTATATAGGTCCAATAGTCTTTCAGCAACAGCTATAGCATAACCCGTATGACCACCGCCGCTAGCAATAAAAACTATGTTCACTAGATAAAAACCCCTAGACTATACTATTTAGCTAGCTCACTAATAACTCTAACAATATACTCTATATCATCCCTGGATACAAGAGGGTGAACTGGGAGACTTAGTACATGTTTACTAGCATCTATAGAGTTAGGACATATATCCTGTGGATAACCTAGTCTCTTATAGAGTGGCTGTTGGAATACCGGTCTTGGATAATGAACTGCTGTACCAATACCTTTCTCCCTTAGATAAGCTTGTAGCTCATCACGTGTCAACGGGAACTCGTCTTCAACACGTATAACGTACTGATGGAATACATGCTTAACCCTCGGGTCAACGTAGGGTGGTGTAATACCCTTTACCCTGGATAAACCCTTGGTAAGGAGCTCAGCGTTCCTTCTACGGATCTCATTGAATCTATCGAGCTTCCTAAGCTGTACACGACCAATAGCAGCAGCTATACTTGTCATACGTAGGTTCCAGCCAAGCTCTACATGTAGATACTTCTCTGTCTGACCATGGTTACGTAGAAGCTTAACCTTCTCAGCAATCCTCTTATCATTAGTTGTAACCATGCCTCCTTCACCAGTAGTCACGTTCTTTGTTGGATAAAAGCTAAAGACAGCTGCATCACCAAACCCACCGACTTTCTTACCATTAAACTCTGCTCCGTGAGCCTGGGCTGCATCCTCTATAAGGTATAACTTATGATCTTGAGATATCTCTTGGAAAGCCTTCATATCAGCTGGCTGTCCATAGAGGTGAACTACTATTATGGCTTTTGTCCTATTCGTTATCTTCTCTAAGACGTCATTGGGATCAAGATTATATGTCTTTGGATCAATATCTGCAAAAACAGGCTTAGCACCTTGGAAGAGAACCGCGTTAGCTGTTGCTATAAATGTAAATGATGTTGTAATAACCTCGTCGCCCTCCTTAATCCCTATAGCCTTAAGCACGAGATCAAGCGCTGCAGTACCGTTGGCAACAGCAACGGCATAGTCTACGCCAATATATTCAGCGAATTCTTTTTCAAAAGCTTCAACTTCTGGTCCATGAGCAAGAATGCCGGATTCAAGTACACGCTTTACAGCTTTAAATTCTTCTTCTTCCATAACGGGTTTAGCTATAGCTATGAATTTATGCATGTTTAGTCACCCTTAACATAAATATTCACTCGTAATTTAACATATAGCATTTATCGTTAATTACAGCTTATCATCGAGTTCCCACTAAAATGATCTTTAAAATAAACATATCCATCAATGTATGGGCTTCCTATAATCTTTACCCTTTACTTACTACTTACTCAATACTTAAATTTAAATATATGTTAATAAGGCCACAGCTATCTTGAACGAATACTATAGATCCTCTTAATTAGTCTCCATCTCTTTACGTATAAAGTAGTCAATCGCGGCTTTTTACCTAGGAACTTAGTAACTATATCCACTCCATCAGCATAACTTGACAATGGCACGTCCATTAAGGACATCAGGAGATTTGTAACTAGGTAATTGGGAATGGTATCTACTGCCACGGATCTAAATGGACACGGACTAATAACCAGGACGCCCATGGGATGATGTTCCAGAAATTTCTCGCTCTTAGTTGATACTATAGTATGAACCCAGATCTTAGTAGAACCCACATAATAGCCTTCATCAAAATTTGGTTCAAAATACAATTCTGGTAATCTATAAGTGTATGGACCAGTAAACAATTCATCTCTACGATAAACGGCTTTTATTCCTTTAGTTTTTCTAACAACCTTCATAACTTCATTTATATATTTTAAGTCCTTAACTCTAATGGCAAAAGAGGTGTGGGAGGGAACGTATGCTATTGATTTCTCGGGATCAACAACGTATGGAGTAAGCATCAACCTATGTCCCGTAATTTTCTCATATAAGAACTTAGCCATTTTAGCAATAGGCTTAATCGGTTTTAAAAGAGCTATTTTGGTAATCAAATTCTCTGTATCTATACTCTTTACTTTTATTTCTTTATCACGCTCTGTACCATTATGATCTGCCTGTTCTTCGGGTTTTCTTACACTAATAAATCCCTTTTTAAATAGGAGAGTATTCAACTCAAGGGTGTACTTATATGCGCTAAATCCATGATCAGAGACAATAACAAGATATTCAGAATTTTTATCCAGAATCTTAATTATGTCATCAACTTCTTTAAACAACTTTGTTTCCTCAGAAGTAAATTTGGAAGTTAGAAACTTTGTATCCTTCGCTCTATGTAACAGATGATCAGGATAAGGCATGTTTATCCATATCAAGTTAAAATCTTCATTAGATATTAAGTCTTCAATTAACACAATATACTCGCGAACATACATAATCCCCTTATCTAACGCATCTTCTAAAGAAGCAGAGGGCTCAAATAATGTTAAATGCTTAGTGTATTTCTTAGCGTGTGGAGGATAGTATAGAATCTTTGGTGTAAAGAAGCTGTTTGAAATCTGTATGGTGTTCTTCATAGGATAAAATGGGTGTGTAGGGATAGGATTTATGACAATAGATCTGATCCCCATAATACTCAGCATTTCATGTATTCTGGGATGTTCAAGTAAGTGGGCACTCAATACCATTTGACCCTTAGCTCCGTGAATGAAATCATATATACCATGCTTACCTATGTTTACGCCAGTCATAATACTAGTCCATGAAGGAGGAGTCATTGGAGGAAAAGCATATAAGTTTGCTTTGAACCCGCTGGCTATTAGTGATTTAGTATAAGGCATGACACCTATGTTAAGAAGCTTTTCTAGGTAACGCCATGAAAGACCATCTAATCCCACAATAGCTATTCTAAGCATGTTATTCCCTCTCCTTTTTAATGAAGATATTAGGAATATGTCACTATTTAGCTTATTTTAGCATCTATTCACTCTACAAATAATATTTTAGGATTAAGACTAGTTAATGCAAGTCTATTACTTATTGCCTAACTTTCCCTAATTAATACCTAGTCATCAATCTTCTTACTATAACAGCTACCACATTCACCAAATTACTTACTCTAAGTACCCCAGAGCACGTAATCTTTCCTTAACCTTCTCTTCATCCTCCTTACTAAATACCTCTTCAACTCCCTCCTCTGGAGAAACTAGTTGTTCGAGTACGAACACTATGAACTCGTTAACACTACTGAAACCGGCTTCCTCAGCTTTCTTCATTACTTCATCATAGAGCTTACGTGGAAGCTTAACCTCTATACTAACTTCATCAGACAACCGTATTCACCATACAAGCTTGTCTCTTACTCCTAAGTATCCTCTATAGCAAATAATAAACTATTGCTCCTAAATATAATGGAGAAGTGTTGTACTAAGTAAAAACACGCCATGGATTATGGTGGATTATAGTAAAATGTGATCATATCACAAAGGGGTTGTCAAAGCTTAGTATAACCTCTGCAACCTCAGGTCTCATCATGTATTCTGGCGGCTTCTTACCCTCTCTTATCATCTTTCTAAGCTTTGTACCACTTATACGGACCCTATGTTCCTCACTATGTGGACATATCTTCTCGTTGACCATATCACCACATTTTCGGCAGTAGAATGCTTCTCTTATGAACAGAGGTGTTATACCTAGATCTGGGAATTCTTGGAATATTTCCCATGCCTCATAGGGTCCATAGTAGTTTCCTACACCAGCGTGGTCTCGCCCTATAATGAAGTGTGTACAACCAAAGTTCTTACGTACAATAGCGTGGTGTATTGCTTCACGTGGACCAGCATACCTCATGTTCATAAGAAGACCAGCTAGTACAACAACATCCTTCGGATAATAGTGTTTAATCAAAGCCTCATAAGCAGCAAATATTACTTCATCACGGTAATCACCAGTCTTCTTCCAACCAATAAGCGGGTGTATAAGTAGTCCGTCAGCAAATGTTAGTGCAGCTTTCTGCACATACTCATGCCCACGATGCGGCACGTTTCTTGTCTGAAAAGCAACTATTGTACGCCATTTCTTCTCTCTAAAGAGTATGCGTGTTTCTATAGGCCATAGTATCCTGTGTTCTAGCGAATGCTTTATATCATTAAGAAGATCTATGGGTCCACCAATAAATAGCTCTTTAAGAGCATAGGTTTTTGAAACACCCGGATGCCCTGGATCTACTGTTTTATATACCTGTCTAGCAAATTCCTTCCTATCCCATCCATAGATCTCCTCTATCTTCATAATAGCTATTGGTTTACTATTATAGACTAGTGCTACATCATCGCCTTCCTCTAAACCAGATATCTCACTCGGATCTACATCAAGTACTATGGGTATAGTCCATGGAAGGTCGTTTGAAAGCCTCATATCATATAGTACATGGATGTAGTCTTCTTGAGTTAGAAAGCCTTCTAATGGACTATAAGCTCCATGAGCAATGTCCATTATATCAATAACTCTCTCATAACTAATACTGATTTTTGGTAACTCCATGGCTTCACTTAGAAGATGCTCTCTTCTCTTACCAGCTACTATACGATTAACCAATTTACCGCCATGAGGTTTTGAAACCATATTTTATACCTCCTAACCTTTCCTCCTATATCCATGAGGGATAAGGCTCCATAGTCGTTCAAATAAATAGTATGCAGGTATTTTTACAAGAAACTCTAGAAGACTAAACTTAAAGGCTAGAAGAGTATTTCCTGTTAAAACATAAGCTATAATAGGTGTGATCACAAAGCTCTGGTATACGCGGTAGGTGATAGCCTTTATAAGCGACCTCTTATTAGTTTCATGGAACCACATGATCTTCACCATGTAACCCCCACGACTATATATAGCCTAGTTTCTTCAATTTCTCAATAATTTTCTTCTTATCCTCTTCAGTAAATGGCTCCTCATACCTAGCCTCTTCATGAGCAGCAACAACTTCTCTTAAAACATATGTTACATACTGAGAGACACTTGTAAAACCAGTATCTTTAATAAGCTTCTTAATACGGTTATATAGAGTGACTGGTATGGATACAGTAGTATACTTACCTCTACGTTCTTCCACACAAACCACCTATAGAGAACTATTTAATTATATGTAATTAAAAAGCTTATCTCTAAAACACTCTAGAGTGCAGGAGCTCTCTAAGAGCTAGAAAGCTCTTCATGTAATAAACATTTAAAGCTTGTTTCTACATGTATCTACATGACCACTATAGCTAAGGTTTGTCAAACTCGATAAGATATCTAGTGAGGCTGTGTAGAGGATGCACTATCATGGTAGAGGGTTTGTAGTATGGTTTACTGGTCTACCTGGTAGTGGTAAGACAACTATTGCTAGAGGTGTTGCAGAAGTACTTAGGAGTAAGGGTTATCGTGTAGAAGTTATTGATGGTGACTGGGCTCGTAAGACAATAAGTCTTGGAGCAGGGTACACACGTGAAGAGAGGAGGATACACCTACACCGTATAGCATGGGTTGCCCGTCTTCTTGCCCGTAACGGGGTTATTGTGTTATGTAGTTTTGTATCACCATATCGTGATGTAAGGAAGATGGTTAGAGAGATTATTGAAGAAGAAGTACCTTTTATAGAAGTCTATGTAGAGTGTCCTTTAGAAGAATGTATACGTAGAGACCCTAAGGGATTATATAAGAAAGCTTTACGTGGTGAGATAAAACATTTTACTGGTATAAGCGATCCATATGAACCTCCGGAGAAACCGGATATAGTTGTCAATACTGTTAAAGACAGTGTAGAAACTAATATAGGTAAGGTTATAGAATATATTAGAGAGAAATTCAATATTGAACCATAAATATATAACACTATTATAAAAACTATGGTAAAAGACTATTAGATATATATATAAATAATGAACTCCCGTTAGGTTAAGTTTATTACGCTTAAATGCTGGAACAAGATTTATGATGGAGAACATGCTAGGTGGTTAGAACTGAGAAAAGCTATTATTATAGGGCTAGACTGTGCTCCTCCAAGACTACTATACGATGAATTTAGAGATAAACTAGAAGTATTAAGTGAATTAATTAGTCATGGAGCTAGATATGTTCTTAAATCATGCCATCCACCTATAACAATACCTGCATGGGCTGTTATGGCTACTGGTAAAACACCTGGAGAACTAGGGCTCTACGGCTTCAGACACCGTAAACCTGGTTCTTATGGTGATATCTATATTGCTAACTCTAGGCTGTTGAGAGAAGAGCCTTTATGGGTTAGACTTGGTAGAGAGGGGGTTTGGAGTATAGTTGTTGGTGTACCACCTAGTTATCCGCCGAAGCCTATACGTGGTTACCTTATAAGTGATTTTATAACACCTGACCCCTCCAAGCCATATACATGGCCTCCACAGCTTAAGAGAGAGATTGAAGATGCTATTGGACCCTATATATTTGATGTACTGTATAGGAGTGAGGAGAAGGATCGTATAGTTAAAGAGCTCTGGGAAATGACTGAACAACATTTTAGAGTATTAAACTATCTTGTTAAGAATAAGAAATGGGATTTCCTATGGTTTGTAGAGATCGGTGTTGATCGGGTACACCATGCTTTCTGGAAATACTGGGATCGAGAACATCCAAAGTATACTCCTGGTAATAAGTATGAGAATGTTATACCAGACTACTATAGGTTTATTGACAAAAAGATTGGTGAACTACTAGAAAATATTCCAAAAGATACACTAGTATTCATTGTATCAGATCATGGAGTTAAGGCTATGAAAGGAGCGTTTACTATGAACCAGTGGCTTATAGAGAAAGGGTATCTAAAACTTAAGAGGAAGCCGGAGAAACCAGGTACAGATCTAAAGCCTGATATAGTTGATTGGGAACACACTATAGCATGGGCTTGGGGAGGCTATTACTCAAGAGTGTTCATAAATGTCAAGGGTAGAGAGCCTAAAGGAATAGTTCCTTTAGAGAAAGTTCCAGAAGTAATCAATGAACTTAAGGAAGAGCTTATGAAAATCAAGGGTCCTAGTGGTGAACAATGGGTTAATCTAGTATACACACCAGAAGAGCTATATCCTACTGTCAAGGGTGATCCTCCTGACATGCTTGTATACTTCGATAATCTTAGTTGGAGAGCTGCTGGTACACTTGGTTGGCCCGATCTCTACCTTGAGGAGAACGATAAAGGACCTGATGACGCTGTCCATGACTGGTATGGAATATTTACAATATACGACCCAGAGGGTACAGAGGATGTTGGTGATATGGGTTTGATAAATATTAATGAAGTAGCTTCTAAGATATATAGGCTTATTAAAGAAAGCTAATACTTAATGGTATAAATTAATATGGTAGAATATACTAGTTAATCATTCTGTAAGGGCTTAATTCAATACCTAGCTTTTCTGCACGTTATGTTTTTAATAAATCCCTTGTTGTAAAAAGCTCTACCTTCTTATGTAGGATCTTGTGAAGTTCCTGCTGATAGGTATTGATCTTCCTTTTAAGTCTGTTATCATCAGTTACTAAAATTAGGTTCTTCCTAGTAGCAGATACAATGTATGAAGAGTCATAGTATGTAATTTTAATGGTATATGCTACTTTTAGTATAAGAGAATGTTCTGTAGGATTAATAATGTTTAGTAGCTCATATGTCTTGTTAATATAGTCTATTAGAGCTAGTGCTTCATCTATACTTATTCTTCTTAACAAGACAGCTTCTTTCCAAATAGCATTACATATTTCATATGGAGTGAGGGAGAGTATGTAGTTCCCTTTTAGATAGGTAAATGAATCCTTACCAAGTATCTTTATTAAATTAAGAAATGCTGAAGCATCAAATAATAACTTCATCTCTCTTCCCTACTAGATCTTATGGTTTGAACTAGTTCTTCACTAGGTATTTTTCTAAGTATTCTCTGTATTCTCTGCAATGTCTCTTTAAACTCCTCTTCTTCCCTCCTATGAACTTCTTCTTCAAGGGCCTTTCTTATAATCTCACTTATAGGTATCCTATACTTCTTAAGCTTTCTATGAAGTTCCTTCTTTATTTTTGCTGAGACTGTTACATAGCTCATAGTATCTCCCTATATAATACCGAGTATGGTAGTATATAATATTTTACTACTATACTACTACCTAACATAGAATATACTACCCGAAAAGATTTAGTTTTCATAAAATACCTTTAGGAGTAAAGTATTTCCTAATATATTTTGAAATAGTAGTTGTAGGTATGGTAGGTTGATATAGAGTTAGGAGGATATTTGCTAATGTATGGTATTTCAGAAGACGTAGTTCATAAGATTAAGTATCTATATGAAAAGAATCTTGAGAGTAGAGATATTGTTAGAGCTATCAGTAAGTTGTCTAACAAGCTTAAGAGTAGAGGGTTCGATGTTATAAGGATTATGAATTTCTGTGGCACACATGAGTGGACTATAACATACTATGGTATACGCAGTCTTATGCCAGATAATATAGATCTTGTTGCTGGACCCGGCTGCCCAGTCTGTATTACACCTGGAGCTTATGTCGATGTTCTTGTAAAGCTTTGTTTTGAAGAATATACTGTATTAACTTATGGTGACGCATATAAACTCCCTAGTCTCCATAGTTCTAGAGTTAGAAGTCTCTATGAAGCCCGTGGTCTTGGAGGTTCTGTAAAAATTGTCTATAGCTTTCTTGATGCTGTAAGAATAGCTAGAGAGAATAGGTCTAGAAAGTACATCTTCTTTGCTGTTGGTTTTGAAACAACCATGCCTTCTACAGCAGAGCTTTTATATAGAGGAAGTGTACCAGAAAATCTCCTCATCCTACCAGCTTATCGTCTTACACCACCTGTTATGAAGTATTTGCTTGAGAGTGTAGAGGATGTAGAGTTGCATGGAGTTATTGCTCCAGGTCATGTATCAACTATTATTGGTTCTAATGCATGGTCTTTCCTACCGAGAGAGTATAGTGTACCAGTTGTTGTAGCTGGTTTTGAACCTGTTGATGTACTTCTTGCAGTATTCTTTATACTAAAAATGATTTATGAAAGAAAACCGGGATTAATTAATGAGTATTCACGTGTTGTTAAACCAGATGGTAACGTGTATGCTAAAAGGGTTATGGATACTGTCTATGAATATGTTGATGCTTATTGGAGAGGTATTGGTGTTATACCAGTTAGTGGTGCTGTTTTAGATAAGAAATACGGTAGACACGATCTTTTTAGACAACTAGGCATTAGCCACAGCCATGTATTAGAAGACATGATCCCTGGGTGTAGGTGTGGAGAAGTTGTTCTTGGAAAGATCAAGCCTGTTGAATGCCCTCTCTTTATGAAAAAATGTACTCCAGAAAACCCTTATGGACCGTGCATGGTTAGTGTAGAAGGTACGTGTAGGATATGGGCTGAAAACCTTCCTCTAAACATAAATACCTAGTAGGTTATCTGGTAGATTATGGTGTAGAAGGGCTTGGTGCATGAATGGGCTCTTGCTGAAGCAATAGTTGATTACGTCAAGAGTTTTATGGAGGAGAGAGAGGGTAGTAGAGTTAAGAAGCTAGGTATTGTTCTTGGTAGACTGCAGAGTATTGATAAGGATGTATTAGGTTTTGCTCTTAAAGAGCTTTTTAAGAGCGAGAACATTGTTGTTGAAGAACTAGTGTTTATTGATGAAGATATAGAGCTATTGTGCCGTAGATGCGGGTTTCAATGGAAGCTTGATGTAGAAGTGTTTGATGAGTGGATTAGAGAAGCTATACACTTTGTACCAGAGACTATACACTCCTATATGAAGTGTCCTAGATGTGGTTCTCACGATTTTGAGGTAATTAAGGGGAGGGGTGTAGGTATTGGAGAGATCGTTGTTGAGTAGAAGTGATCCAAGGCTATTTGTTATAGGTAAGAGGCTTAAAGAAGTACACTATATAATACCAGTTATGAGCCCTAAAGGAGGTGTTGGTAAAACAATTATATCAACAACATTAGCTCTACTAGCATCTAAGGATATGGAGACCGGATTACTCGATCTAGATATAACTAATCCAACAGCACATATAGTGTTAGGAGTTGATCCATTTAAAACTACTCCTAAAGAAGAGAAGGGAGTACATCCCCCATTGGTTGGTAATCTAAAGTTTATGAGTATAGCCTATTATACAAGTGATAAACCACTCCCACTACGTGGATGGGAGATAGATAATGTTGTACGTGAAATACTAGCTATAACGATCTGGGGTAGACTAGACATATTATTTATTGACACACCACCAGGTATATCTGATGAAATACTTGACACACTAAACTACTTTACTAGTCTAAGACCAGTAATAGTTACAACACCTAGCCCACTAGCACTAGAAGCTACACGTAAGCTCTTTGAACTACTAAATGACTATGGAGTTAGGGTTCTTGGAGTTATAGAGAATATGGCTAATAAACCATCTAAACATGTTAAACAACTCGTAAATATGTACAAATCTATGTATCTAGGGAATATACCATATATTAGAGACATAGACTCATACATAGGAGACCTTGGTAAGCTATTGAACTCACCTATAGCTAGAGACTTACAAGAAGTTTTAAGTAGAATTAAGAATCTACTATAAGGTTTATAGGAAATGAGTAAAATAGATAAAGAAGAGATTAAGGAGTTTTTACACCAACTACTATGTAGTAAGGGATATACTATTGTATGTATTGGTTCAGAACTTAGAGAGGATGATAGAGCTGGTCTTATACTATGTGATAAACTCATAGCTAGCGGCATACATGTGATAAAGTGTCCTTATGGTTTAGAGTCATGTATTGATGTTATTGTTAGAGAGAATGTTGAGAAGATGTTGTTAATAGATACTGTTTTAGTTGAAGGCTCTTCTCCAGGAGAGATCGTGTTAACTAGACTTAATAGTGTTGTAGAGAACTATCTTGTTACTACACATAGTATACCAGTATCTCTTATGATAAAGTATTTCCAAACACTTGGTTTATGTAGAGAAGTCTATGTTATTGGTATTCAAGCTAAGAGAATTGGTTTTGGATTAGAGCTTAGTAGAGAGGTTTTAGAAGCTATAGACTATTTATCTAATAGTATAGTAGAGATATATAGTTCATGTAGAGAAGATAGTGGTGTACCATAGCCTTGTCTAAAGAACCTAGGCTTCAATGTAGAAACGCTATAGGAAAACTAGTAGTCTCTGTATACAAAGGTGATATAACACTTATTTATGTAGACGCTATTGTTAATCCAGCTAATAGCTATATGGTTATGGGCGGCGGTGTAGCTGGTGTTCTTAAGAGAAGAGGTGGTAGAGTTATAGAGGATGAAGCACTCAAGTATGCACCAGTACCAGTAGGTGAAGCAGTTGTTACAACAGCTGGTAGGCTGAAAGCTAGATACATCATACACACACCTACAATGGAGAGACCCGCACAACCTACAACACCATATAGGGTCTATCTTGCTACAAAAGCTACTTTAGAAAAAGCTTGTTCTATAAACAGCGTAGCATCAATTGCCTTTCCTGGAATGGGCACTGGTGTTGGCAGTGTTGATCCGCTGGAAGCTTCTAGATCCATGGTTAACGCTATTAGAGAATATGCTTATAGAGATTGTATTAAAGAAATACTTATAGTCGATATAAACCCTGTTTTTACAAATGCTTTTTGTAAAGTGTTAGAAGAACAAAATTCTGACTAGTATATATTCTCTAGAACTCTTTCTCTCCACACTATATTCTTTATAAAAACAGCTTTTACTAAACCAGAGACTAGGATAAAGCCGAATAATGGGGCTATGAATATATATCCAAGTCTATATCCATTAGTTTTAACACCTATGATATGTGTTAAAGATAGAGTGGTGTAGGCTATAACGCCGCTCACTATAGCTAATAGGTTGTTAAGGTACAGCCCTATAGCTAAAGTGGTTAGTGGAAGGTAGTAGCCTAGAGTTAACAGAGTTATTGAAGTGAATGCTTTAGACTTCTTTAAACAATGTCTTTTAAGAACTCTAGCTAGTACATTAACGGTTTCACTAAAACTTGGATACCACTGTGTTTCAACTAGGTCTGTAGCGTACACTACCTTTACTGGTATCCTCCTAGACTTAGCTATTTCACTAAAGTCTCTATCCTCTACAACGCTATTCTTAACAATAGAGTGTGTTCCAAGTTTTTCATAGACGTCTCTCCTTATAGCCCAACAACATCCATAGAACCATGACAGCTTCTTCCCCTGATCAACTACTTTATCAAATCCTAGAAAGCTATGGGAAAATGTTGTTAGAAGTGTTTCAACTATTTTACAACGTATGGTGTTGCATACAAATCTAGGTAGTAGTGATACAATACCATTAACTTCTAATACATAGCTATATAGTTTTTCAAGAACACTATCTCCTGTAAACCATGTATCAGCATCTAGAAACAGGAGTACTTCACCAACACTACACCTATATCCAGTATAACAAGAGTATGTTTTAGGAGACCAGTTTCTTGGAAGACCATGTAGTCTTATATATGCTATCTCCTTAGACCTAGGTATTGTCTCTACAACATTCTCTAGATCACTATTATCGTCTACAATAATTATTTCCCTATAGAACCTTGTTTTCTGCCTAAACACTGAATATAGAGACTTAGTTAGCAATGGCTCATTTCTAAATGGTATAATTACAGAGACTATAGGCTTTACACAACTATCCATAGTATCTACTAGATAGCTAGAATAATCCAGCTTCTCTCTATTCTCTCTAGTTATCCTAACACTCCTAAATCCATCATACAACCCCTTAATCCATATTATAGAATCTAGTATTGTCAACATAATCACTAAATATGTCATAAGGTCTACTGGATTCATCTCCAACTTCCATGACACGCTTTAGCTACTATATACTGACTAGCTAAATAGTATAATAGTGTCTATAGGAATTTATGGTTTATTTGAGGGTTTAGGTAATGGAGCATATCAGTATAGCTCATGGAGCTGGTGCTGAAGATAGTTGGAGGATTCTTGAAAAACTCATAGTGTCTAAGACTCCAACTAGTTTGAGAAAGGTTATGGATGGCTATGGACTTGATGTATTAGATGATGGTGTTGCCCTAAAGATTGGTGATAAATATCTTGTAGTAACTGTTGATACGTATACTGTAAACCCAATATTCTTTCCTGGAGGAGATATTGGTAGCTTAGCTGCTTCTGGTACAATAAATGACCTTGTTGTTATGGGTGCTCGTCCAATAGCTTTTATGGACACTATTGTTGTTGAAGAAGGGTTTCTAGTTAGTGAGTTAGAGAGGATTATAGATTCTATGATGAACATACTCTTTAGATACGGTATAGGGCTTATAGGAGGGGATTTCAAGGTCATGCCTCACGGCAGTCTCGACAAAATCAATATTACTGGTGTAGGTATTGGTGTAGCAGAGAAACCTATAATTGATAAGTACTTGAAACCCGGAGACAAGGTTGTTGTTACAGGCCCTATAGGTGATCATGGAGCTGTTATACTTGCTTCACAACTTGGTATGGTTGATAAACTAGAGGGTGTTGAGAGTGATTCAAAGCCTTTAATGAACATACTCCCTGTTATAGAGAAGTATATAGACTACATACACGCAGCACGTGACCCTACTCGTGGTGGTTTAGCAGCAACTCTTAATGAATGGGCTAGGGGTTCTGGGTATACAATAGTTATTGATAGAGCTAGTATACCAGTACGTGATAAGGTACGTTTCTTTCTTGAAGCACTAGGTGTTGACCCACTGTCTATGGCTTGTGAGGGTGTAGCTGTAGTAGCTACTGACTCTAGTGTTGTAGATGATTTTGTAAATGAACTACATAGTGTTGGTGAAGTAGATGCTTGTGTTATAGGTGATGTTGTAGAGCCAGATAATGATTTTCTACATGGTAGAGTTGTAGCTAAGACAGAGGTTGGCGGACGTGTCCTTGTTAGAGCTAGATCGGTTAATTTGCCTAGGATATGTTGAGGGGGTGTTGTAGTTTTGTGTCTTGGTGTACCTGCTAGAGTTGTTGAGTTAGTTAGTGACGAGAGTGGTTTGAGAATAGCTCGTGTAGAGATGGGTGGTGCTATAGTGGATGTACTAGTTGTTACTAGTGAGGATATTAGTCCGGGAGACTATGTTATAGTGCATGCTGGTATGGCTATATCTAAGATTGATGAAGAAGAGCTTGATACAGTTCTTAATCTATGGAGAGAGCTTAGTAGTGTGTTAGTAGAGTAGGTGTATGTTTCCTTGTATAGTTCTGTAAGGATTATAGTGACTGGTATAGTACAGGGTGTTGGCTTTAGACCATTCATACATAGACTTGCTGTAAAATATGGTTTGAAAGGATATGTAAGGAATATAGGTGGTTCTGAAGTAGAGATTGTCTTAAATGGTTCTCCACAGAGTATAGCATCCTTCATAAGGTCTCTGTATATAGAAGCACCCCCTCCAACAGTTATTGAGGAGTTAGAAGTCTATGAGGGTAATAGTGCTGGATATACTGATTTTAAGATAGTGAGTAGTGGTTCTACAAGTTATAAGAGATCAATGATGCCGCCAGACTTCTCTATATGTAGTCATTGTCTAAAGGAGATACTTGATCCATACGATAGACGTTATAGATACCCGTTTAACTCTTGTGCATGGTGTGGACCTAGATTCTCTATGATGTATAGAGTACCTTATGATAGAGAGAACACTTCTATGAGGAAATATCGTTTGTGTAGAGATTGTCTAGAGGAATACATGGATCTAGGTAATATAAGGAGGTATCACGCTCAGGGAATAAGCTGTCCAGTTGATGGGCCAAAGCTATGGCTTGTAGATAGGTGTGGAGAAGCTATTGAGACAAGCGATCCGTTGAAGGAGGCTTCTAGACTAGTTGATGAAGGATATATAGTAGCTGTTAAAGGTATTGGTGGATACCATATAGCTGCTCTAGCTTCTGATGATGATGTTGTTATAAAGCTTAGAGAGCGTAAGAG
>CAYZRH010000028.1:0-12904 GCA_964480805.1 uncultured Desulfurococcaceae archaeon | reverse complement strand
TTCCTTATAATGACTAGTGGTAATGTTTATGGTAAGCCTATGTGTATTAGTGAAGATTGTGCTTTTAGACAACTAGGTAGTATTGTAGACTACCTACTCATCCATGACCGTGAGATTGTTAATCGTGTTGACGACTCTGTAATAAGGTTTACTAATGGTGAGCCTGTTCTTCTACGTCGTGGTAGAGGGTATGCTCCTAAATGGGTGAGGCTTCCGTTTAAGCTTAGGCGTGAGTATATAGGGTTTGGCGGTGAGTTCCAGACTGCTGGAGCTATTGGTTTTGACAATAAGATCGTTCTTACACAGTATATTGGTGATATAGAGGATGTTGATGTTGTCTATGATCTTAAGCGTTATCTAGAGTTCTTTATTAAAAACTATAGGATTGATCTAGGGAGAGCTGTTCTAGTTATTGATAAGCATCCAGACTATAATACAAGGCTAATAGCTATGGATTATAGGGATAGGTATGGTTTAGAAGTTGTTGAAGTACAGCACCATGTAGCTCATATACTTGGAGTTGTTGTTGACAGGGGTTTGGAGGGACGTTTAGTAGGTGTAGCTATTGATGGAACAGGCTATGGTGATGATGGAGCTATATGGGGTGGTGAAGTGGTTGAGATTGATACGTATACTGGTTTTTATAAGAGGATTGGACATTTAGAGTATCAACCACTTATTGGTGAGAAGTCTATATATTATCCACTTAGGTTCTTTATCAGTGTTCTTTCAAAAATCTATAGTGTTGATGAAATATATGACCTTATTGTAAGGGAGAAGCTTTATGAAAGACTACCTAATGGTGTTAATGAGCTATCCTATGTAGTGGATTGTGTTAGGAAGGGCTATTATACACCTACATCAAGTACTGGCAGGTTTCTTGATGGAGTATCTGCTTACCTAGGTGTTTGCTGGTATAGGAGTTATGAGGGAGAGCCTGCTATAAGGCTTGAAGCAACTGGTTCTAGAGGTAGGCTTCTCGATGACTTCTATATGAGTGTTAGAGTAGGTAGTGGAGGCTTAGTTATTGATACTACAAGTGTTTATAAGAGACTTGTAGAGAGTGGAGGGGAGTATAGCGTACATGATATAGCCCGTACTATACAGTATAGACTTGGAGAAGCTTTAGGCAATCTTGTTGCTAGGTATTTGAGAGGTAGGAGAGGCTACTGTAGTAGAGTGGTTGTTAGTGGTGGTGCTGCTGTAAACGACTTCATTATCAAGGGTTTGGGGAATGTTTTAGAGAGTGAGGGATACAGCATTGTCTTACCGAAGAATATACCAGTTAATGATGGAGGATTAGCTGTAGGCCAAATAGTCTATGCTAGTAGAGTTGTAGAGAAGTAGGAGTCTGATATGGTTTAACCATATATGCTGCTTCCCTAACATTATTATAGGTGTAGTATAGTGTATGAATATATGCTAACTGTTTTAGAGACCATGTCTAGTGGGGGTGGAGTATGTGGTTGATAACGGTTTTGTAGTACTTGGCTCAATAGCTCCACTACTAGCTACAGCAGCTTTTGCACTACCATTACTTAGCCTAGTTATTAAGAAGAAGTTCTTCTACGATATCTATACAACACTGTTTTCACTAGTAGCACTAGTGTTTAGTATAGAGATTCTAAAGAAAACTTATCATAGTGGTGTTCCTATTGTTTATGCTTTTGGAGGATGGCCTCCACCAATAGGCATAGTATATGAAGTAGACATGTTTAACGGTATACTAGGTGTTTTTACAGCATTTACAATGCTTACTATAGTACTCTATAGTGTATGGTATACAAGGCATATGAAGGAGCCTGTATGGTATTATACGTTACTGCTTGGTTTAGAGACAGGTCTTCTAGGTTGTCTATATACTGGTGATGTATTCAACCTATTCGTTATGATAGAGGTATTGTCTATATCAGCTTATGCCTTGGTAGCCTATTATAGGAATAAACCACAGGCAGTAGAGGCTGCTATGAAATATGCTTTTATAGGTGCTGTAGCCACTACCCTATACTTCCTATCACTAGTATTCATATACGCTTCCTATGGAACACTAAACATGGCAGATCTTTCTCTCAGATCTGTTGGCAGACCGGAGACTATGATAGTTAGTGGTTATTACGGGAACATAGCTGTAGCTAGTTCTGTAGCACTAGCTCTAGCACTATGGGCTTTTACATTCAAGTCAGCACTATTCCCAAACCACTTCTGGCTACCAGACGCTCACCCTGAAGCCCCTACACCTGTTTCAGCTGCTCTCTCCGGCCTTGTTGTTAATATTGGTGTTTACGCTGTTGCTCGTTTCCTGTACACCATATTTGGTTTTGAGAGTGTTGTAGCATATACTGGTTATAGAGATGCTGTTTTGTATGTACTTCTTGTACTTGGTATACTATCTGGTGTTGTTGGAGCATTACTGATGATTGTTCAGAGAGATATTAAGAGGTTTTTAGCCTATAGTACTATAAGCCATATAGGCTTGATCTATATAGGCTTGTCAATAGGCTTGACTAGTGTATCTAAAGAGATAGTCACTCTAGGTTTAATGGCTACTCTCTACCATATCATAAACCATGGTGTCGGTAAAGCGTTGTTGTTTATGGCTTCTGGAGTATATATTGAATCAGCTGGTACAAGAGATATAGAGTCTATGGCTGGTGTCGGCCGTTTACACCCAGTTACATCTCTAGCGTTTATACTTGGTATACTGCATTTAATGGGGTTCATACCCTTTGGAGGATTCTTTAGTAAACTACTTATCTATCAAGCTCATCTAGGTGCTGGTCTTGTGTTTTCAGCTATCTCAGTTATTGTTGTTTCAGCTATAAGTTTGATAGGCTATGTTAAACTATTGTATATACTCATATTTAGACAGCCTATTAGAGAATATAGGGTTGAAGTTAGCAAAGCTATTGAGGTACTACTATTATTTATGGGTTTATGCTGCCTACTTCTTGGATTAACTAGTTTTAGGTTACTTGGAATATTTAGTGACGCTGTATATAAGCCGCTTGTACAGGGATATAGCTTCTATACTACGCCACTAGGTTAGGCTAACCTACATTAACATTTTTATTTTAACACCATTGTGATATAATACTGAATGATGAAGTGTTGATATAGACGGTGCTGATGAAGTGGGTAGAGAGAAGCTTATTAGCTATTCACCATGGCTAGCACATTTTAATACTGGTGCGTGTAATGGATGTGATATAGAGGTTCTTGCAGCACTAACACCACTATATGATCCAGAGAGGTTTGGTGTAAAACTAGCTCCATCAATAAGGTATGCTGATATACTAGTGGTTACTGGTGCTGTCACTAAGAAAGCTGGTGAAAGGCTTAAGAGGATCTATGAGCAAATGCCTAATCCAAAATACGTTATAGCTGTTGGTGCATGTGCTTGTGATGGAGGAGTTTTCCGTGGCTCATATAGTGTCTTTGAAGGAGTTGATAAGGTTATACCAGTTGATATATATGTACCTGGCTGTCCACCTAGACCAGAAGCTATTCTTGATGCTATAGTATCTCTTGTACTAAAGCTGCGTAAGGGTGGATGACATGGAGGTTCCAGAGAAGCTAGAGTTTCTAAGTAAGTTTATTAAGAAAGCCTATAGTCTTAAGCCTAACCGTGTTGTACTCGAATTTGATAGAGAGAATGTTAGAGAGTTGTTTAAGCTCTTACTTGAAAATCTTGGTGAAACAGGCTTCTATCTAGCTGTTATTGAGGGTACTGATTTCCCTGATAAAAACATGTTTAGACTAGACTACTACGTGATCACACATCCTGATAGAGAGGTCTATGTATTTCGTACATGGCTTCCACGTGATAACCCACATATAGATACTGTAGTAGACTTTATACCAGCTGCTTATTCTGGTGAATGTGAAACATATGATCTACTTGGCATAGTGTTTGATGGAAACAAGTATTTGAAGAGAGGTTTCTTTGTACCAAAGGATGTCTATGAGAAAGGAGTCTACCCACTTAGGAAAGAGTTTAAGCTTAGAAAAGGAGTCTAAGGTGTAGTCTATGGGTGTTACAAAGGTTGTTGAAATACCTATAACACTAGAGATCCCTGTTGGACCGCAACACCCTGCTCTCCATGAGCCATTGATGCTTAAGGTCTATGCTGATGGAGAGGATGTTATACGTGTCGATATAAATACTGGTTATAACCATCGTGGTGTTGAAAAGCTTTGTGAGAAAAACAATTTCTACCAAAACATATTCTTATGTGGACGTGTATGTGGTATATGTAATACTGTTCATGCCAACTGCTATACACGTGCTGTTGAATACGTACTTGACATAGATCCTCCTAGGAGAGCTAAGTATCTTCGTGTACTTGCTATGGAGCTTGAAAGGATCCATAGCCACATGATCATTAATGCTATTATGGCTGAAATACTTGGTTTCGACACATTATTCATGTACATTATGAGGGATCGTGAGAAGATTATGAAGGCTAAGGAGATACTTACTGGTAACCGTGTTCTAGCAGACTATATGATGATAGGTGGTGTTAGAAGAGATGTTGATGAGGTTAAGAAGGATAGGATTAAGAAGCTTCTAGACAGTATTGAACCTGATGTAAGGTATTATAAGAAGGTTTTTGAAGAAGATGATACTATTCTTAAGAGACTTGTAGATGTTGGTGTTATAAAGCCAAGAGATATAACGTTGCATGGACTCCTAGGCCCTACAGCTCGTGGTTCTGGCATAGAGATTGATGTTAGAGCTGGTGATAGATATGATGCATATGATGAAGTACCGTTTAATGTTGTTGTTAGGAAGGAGATGGATTCATGGGCTCGTATGATGGTTCGTTGGGAGGAGACGCTAGAGTCTATAAACATGTGTCGTTATGTACTGGAACACTTGCCTAGTGATGGACCAGCTGTACCTGATGAGAGGAGGCTTCCAAGGAGATTCCCTGAAGGAGAGTCTTTTGCCCGTGTAGAAGCTCCACGCGGTGAACTCACTTACTATGTATATAGTGTTGGTAAGCAGATTCCATATAGAGTTAAGATACGTACACCTTCATTTAACAATATTATTAACTCTGGATTTACATATATAGGCTATAGTATTGCTGATGTACCAGTTATACTTACAAGTTATGATCCATGTATAGCATGTATGGAGAGAGCGGTTGTTATTGATCTAGAGAGTGGTGTTAGAAAACTTGTTTCATTAAGAACTATTGTTAAAGGTGGTGTTTAGTGGGTAAGCCAGCACTACTCAAACAAGTTGTTAAATGGTTTTTCAAGAAGCCAGTCACTATACAGTATCCTTTTGAGAAAACAGTTGTTGAGAAAGATATTCGTGGAAGACACTATGTTGATTTAAACAAGTGTATTGGCTGTTCACTATGTGCTATAGAGTGTCCTGCAGATGCTATTGTTATGGAGAAGCTTCCAGAGGATATAAAGCCTCCAAAGAATAGGAGGGGTGTATACCCAGTTGTATACTATGGTCCATGCATTTTCTGTTACCGTTGTGTAACAGTCTGTCCTGTCAACGCATTTATTACAACAGATGATTATCATTTAGCAGATTTTGTTAAAAGAGACTCTAGAGAGTATAGTCTTAAAACGTATAAGGGGGAGAGTACGTAATGGTTGAGGAGCAGATAACACTGTTTATCATGTATATTATACCTATATACATGCTCTCCTTTACACTCTATATAATTAGAGCTCTAAAGGGTCCATCAATATCTGATACAGTACTTGCTATAGATGCTATGACATACGACTTGGCTGCTTTCCTTGTACTACTCTCAATATTCTTTAAATCACCTATACTTATACCTACAGCTATAGTTCTTGCACTCTGGATCTATGCTTTAGACATATATGTAGCTAAGTATCTAGAAGCTAGGGAAATGGGTGAATAACCGTGTTTGGCCTAGAAATAGACCTAGTGCTCATATACCTTGGTGAAATACTTGTAGTTATAGGTGTACTATGTGACCTTATAGGTTCTATAGGACTACTTAGATTCCCCAACTTCTACCTAAGACTGCATGCCGCAACAGTAGGTACTATTGGTGGGGCGTTTGTACCACTTATTGGTGCAGCACTTATAGCAGCTGGTAGTGAGTATCTTGGAGTATACCGCTGGTTTATGGCTGGCGGTGCTGTTGTAACAGCGATTCTTATACTAATACTTGCTCCAGCAGGTTCTCATGCACTGGCTAGAGCCACTCATAGAGCACGTGTAACCCCAGTCTATCCTAAAGTAGTTGATCACCTTGAAGAAGACATGGGTGGTGGAGAGGAGTGATTAATCCAGAAGTTCTAGTATTTGGTCTACTAGGTTTCCTTGGACTAGTGTCTGTTGTAGCTACTTATCTAGCTATTACTGAGAAGAATCTTGTTAGAGCTATACTTTTCTCAGCTATTCAGAGTACCGTGTATGCTTTCATATACTACCTCCTTATGGCTCCAGATATTGTTCTTGTATACGTACCTGTAGCTGTAGGCCTCTACCCTGCTGTCATACTATTCCTTATACACAAGACTGAGAAGGAGGAGCGTGATTAAGTGTGAATGGTAGGGTTATAGGATTGGTTGTTATAACATTGTTTGTAGTAGTGTTTTCTCTAGTCCTTGCTCTCGGCGGTCTAGGATGGATGCTTCCAATGGAGAATGTTAGAATGATTGCTAGAGAGTATTTAAGAATAGCATATAACCCGTTTGACATGAACTATACTGTTATGTCTCCAGAAGCTGTAACATCTATTGTATGGGACTTCCGCGGTCTAGACACACTATTTGAGACAGTAGTATTCTATCTAGCAATCATAGGCTCTGTAGCACTAGCTCGTGGTATAAAGTCTAGTCCTCCTGAAAAGAAGGTTGAAGCCTATGGTTTATCACTTATTGTTAAGACTGTTACAAGGATAACTATTGGTATGATAATAGCTATTGCTGCTTCAATAGCACTCCATGGACACTTAACACCGGGAGGAGGCTTCCAGGGCGGTGCAACAGCAGCTATTGCTCCACTACTAGTTCTTGTCATATTCTCAAAATATTATCTAGAAAACCTTGGTGTCCGTAAGAACGTTATGTTGTCTATTAGAAGTATAGGTTTGCTAGGTATTGGTTTAACAGCATTTTCCGTACTAATAATAGGCTTACTATCTGGCGTTAATGCTTATGTGTTCCAGAACCAGCCTAAAAGCACTGCTCCAATAGGTCTTCCATATCAGATTGGGGGACAACTAATTAGTGGTACACTATGGTTCTTCAACATCTTCGAGATGTTTGCTGTAGCAGCTGGTTTTACAATAATATTCCTGCTTCTCTCAATACCTGAACGTGATGTACTTAAGTGTATTAAGGAGGAGGGTGGTGAGTATTGATAGAGGTAGACCCTATTACATACTCCTATACAGTACTTCTACTATCAATGGCTGTCAACTTAGGCATATCACTATATGGTGTATTCTATAGACCGAGCTTGATTAAGAAGATCATTGCTTTAACAATATTTAGTGATACAGCTAACACATTCGCTATAATAATAGGCTATATTAGGTGGAGATCTCCTGAAGAACCTGTTCAACCACCCGTACTCACTAAGCTTAATGCTAGTGCTGAAGATATAGCTAGGTTTGCATCGAATAGCGTTGACCCACTGCCTCAGGCTCTAGTGTTAACAGCTATTGTTATTGGTTTAGCTGTTACACTGTTTCTTGTATTCCTTACACTACAGATCTATAGGTTGTATAAGACAACTGATGTACGTGAAATAGCTAGGTTGAGGGGTTAGATGTGAAGCGTCTTGCTAGAGCATTTGGTCCAATAATCCTTGTGTTTATAACGTATATAGTGTTCAGTGGATCTGTTAGACCATACGATCTAGTGACTGGTGCTATAGTAGCTGTTGTTGTAGGATTGCTTGTAGCAAACATTGTTGTTGCTAAACCATCCAAACTAGTAGAGGTTTGGAGACTTGGCTGGCTAATAGCATATGCTATATACTATTTCTTTGTAGCAGAGGTTAGGGCTCATCTAGACGTTATCTATAGGATACTCCATCCACGCATGCCTGTAAACCCTGGTATTGTACGTGTAGCTTATGGTGTAGAGACAGACTATGCTATAACAACTATAGCTAACTCTATAACAAACACTCCTGGTACAGTAGTAGTAGACCTCGATCCTGATAGGAAGGTGTTCTATGTACACTGGATTAATATAAGGGTTAAGAAAGAGGAGCTTGAGCCTAAAGTTGCTAGGAAGCATATATCTCAAACTTTTGAGAAGTTTGCTAGAAAGATATTTGACTAGAGTGGGTGATGAGTTATGGAGTTTTATGGAGAGACCTTGATTGGCGTTATAACACCTTTCCTAGCTACAGCTGCTTTCATAATCCCGTTGCTAAGCCTTGTTATTAAGAATAAGACATTCTATAACGTATATGCTTCTATAGTATCATTCCTAGCTATGGCTATGTCTACTCTAGTATTTCTTGATGTATACTATAGTGGTGTTCCTATTGTTTATGCTTTTGGAGGATGGCCTCCACCAATAGGCATAGTATATGAAGTAGACATGTTTAATGGATTGCTTGGTGCATATGCCTCCTTTGCACTATTTATTGTAGTTCTCTATAGTGTATGGTATTCTAGATTCTTAGATGATAATGTATGGTATTACACGTTACTACTTGGACTAGAAGCTGGTGTTCTAGGATGCTTGTATACTGGTGATGTATTCAACTTATTCGTTATGCTTGAAGTACTCTCTATATCAGCTTATGCCTTGGTAGCTTATTTTAAGAATAGACCTACTGCTGTTGAAGCAGCTATTAAGTACGCTATTATAGGTGCTGTTGTAACAACTTGTTACTTCATATCATTAGTGTTCATATACTCAGCTTATGGTACGCTAAACATGGGTGATCTAGCTTATAAGTCTACAATAGCTTTCCAACTAGGATATGTAAGTGCTAGCAACGGCTACTACGGGAATATAGCTACTGCAAGCCTTATAGCACTAGCTCTAGCACTATGGGCTTTCACATTTAAGTCAGCACTATTCCCAAACCACTTCTGGGTTCCAGATGCTTATAGTGGTGCTCCAATGCCTGTTCCAGCAGCTTTCTCTAGTGCTGTAGAGATTGTTGGTGTTTACATGGTTGTCCGTTTCATGTATACGTTGTTTGGGTCTAAGAGTATAGTGGATTATTATGGTTATAGAGATATTGTATTATCTGTACTGCTTGTACTAGGTATAGCCTCTGGTGTTGTTGGAGCGTTATTGATGATTACACAAGATAATGTTAATAGACTGTTAGGCTATAGTACTATAAGCCATATAGGTTTACTGTATATGGCTCTAGCTCTAGGTTTTACATACATGGATCGAGAGGCTGTCTTGCTTGGTTTAACAGCTCTAGTGTTCCATATAATAAACCATGGTATCGGCAAGTTATTGATGTTTATGGGTGTAGGTGTTGCTGTAACTACTGCTGGTTCACGTGATATGAATAAACTATATGGTATTGGTAGGCTATACCCTATAGCATCCATAGCTATTGTTGTATCAGCATTCCATCTTATGGGACTGATACCTCTTGGAGGCTTCTTTAGTAAACTACTACTTTATCAAGCATACATGGGTGCTGGATGGCTTATACCAGCTATAATGGTTATTGTAGTATCTGCTATTAGTGTTCTTGGTTATGCTAAAGTGTTCTATTCCCTAGTCTTTGCTCCACTTGAGAGAGAGTATAGGCGTTTAAAGACTACTGGACTAGATATATTGATGGTAATCCTTGTTATAGCATGTATTGTTCTTGGTCTATTGTCTCCATGGATTATTAGTAGGATTGGCTATGTTGTAAGAAACTCTCTAACACCAGCTGGTGTTGGCAAGTATATTGAGTCTTTTATTAGAGCATACAACATGTATAGACCGAGGTGATGGGGTGTGGTTAAGACTATAGTTGTTAATCCAGTGTATTTGGCTATAGTGTTGTCTATTATAATGGGTTTGTCTACACTAGTACTCTATATACTGTTTAGAGCTGTTATAGCTAAGTATAGTGTACGTAGTGGTGATGCTGTAGAGCCTTATATTGGTGGTGAACACCCTAGTATATTGTCTAGACCCTTTGTCGCACAATCAAATCTTTACTGGGGTTTTGTTAAGAGGAACTTTGTTAAAGCCTATGGTTTTCTTAAGGGCGAGATGCATACTGGTAGGCTTAGTGACTGGATTAAGTATATGAGTTCATGGCTTGGACTATTGCTTCTAATAGCATTAGTAGTTATAATAGCTTTGATCATAGGTGGTTGGTGATGATTAGCCTATACACTATACTACTGGCATTATTTACAACAATAGTGTTTCCAGGAATACTGTTCATTATAGCACTAGCGTTGTTTACAGAATGGTATATTAGGAAAGCTGTTGCCCATATGCAGAGCCGTATGGGTCCAAAGTATGTTGGACCTATTGGTTTACTACAGCCACTAGCTGATTTGCTTAAACTAGCTAGTGTTAAGGAGGAGATTAGGCAGAAGTACTCTAGTATAGGTGTTGCTAAACTATTTGGCTTACTAGGTATTAGTGCTATGATTGCTTCTCTCCTACTACTACCACTGTCTCCACTAAGGATTGCTAGTGACTACGACTTCCTTATATACATATACTTGTTTGGTGTATGGGTTCCACTGTCAATAATTGTTATGGCTCTCTCTACTCCAAACCCGTTTACGAATATCGGGGTATCACGTCTACTGTCTTTTATAATAGTTATTGAGCCAGCATACTTTTCTGCATTCCTAGTACCAGTTACACTAACTACGTATAGTGGTGTAGAGCCCGTTTACTCAGTATATGCTACATCAACTCATGTCTACAGGCTATGGACTAACCCAGTCTATGCAGTACTATTGGTTGTTGCACTAGTAGCTGTCATAGCTTCTATACAGGCTAAGACTATGCTCAACCCCTTCAACATACCAGAGGCTGAACAAGAGATTATAGCTGGTTTTGCTACAGAGTTTAGCGGTCCATTACTAGCTATATATAATCTATTACATGATATTGAGGTTGCTGTAGCATCTATATTTGTAGCCTATGTATTCCTTGGAGGACCTGCTCCATTCAACCACTTATCAATACTTGGGATACTGGTTCTTATAGCTAAGTATATTCTAGTGGTAACGATTATCTCTATAATAAGGTCTTCATACGGTAGATTCAGGATCGATCAGGGTTTAAGGGTTCTTACAAAATACTCTCTAATACTAGGTGTTTTATCAGCTATAGTGGCTAACATTATTGTTTTAATATAGTTCTATACTAGTGCTTCAACCATCCTTTTTGAGTCAAAACCACAGAATGGACAATATCTTGCTCCAATAAACCATTCTCTACCACAGTTTGGACAGTATTTTAGAGTTAAGCTCTTGTCTCTCTTCACTCCTATAGATTCTCTCTCTAATGCTTTCTCATACTCTCTCCTAATATCATCTATTGTTAGGTGTGTATAGACTTGTGTAGTCTTTATGTCATTGTGTCCTAGTAGTCGTTGTAGTGCAAATAGGTTCATACCCTTTCTTAGTGCTTGTGTAGCAAATGTGTGTCTTAGAATGTGTGGACGTAGTTTTTCTGGTTTAACACCTGCTCTATAGGCTAGTTTCTTAACTCTCTTATAGAGACCACTATATGTTAGTGGTATTATTCTGTCTTCTCCTTTTAACTCTCTAACCCTTATCCATGTCTTTATGACTTCTATAGTCTCTTGTGTAACAAGTACTCTACGTTCACGCCCGTATTTTGTCTCTCTAACAAGGATCTCCCTATTATCTAAGTCTATATCATTTACACGTATACCTAGTAGTTCACGGCTACGGAGACCAGTGTCTAGTAGTATTCTTAAGATAACCTTGTCTAGTAGGTCTCTACATGAGTTTAGTAGTTTCCTTACTTCCTCTTCTGTTAAAGCCTCTATTCTACGTACTGGCTTCTTTGTAACAGGTACCTCTATGTCTAGCCCTAGCCATTTAAGAAACCTTCTTATAAATAATGTGTAGTAGTGTAGTGTTGTCATCCATGCCCTGCGATCCCTTGTCCTCGATCTAGGGAATCCCTTTCTAATTCTTTCAAGCTTCCATTTATTGATATCAGTTATCTTTATGTCTCTCAGTCTCTTCTCTCCAATATATTCTAGGAAATCCTTTATAGCTGAGTAGTATGCTTTTATAGTCTCACTGCTTGCACCTGTTGATGCTAGTGTTTCTAGGAATTCCTCTAGTATACTCTGGTTGTCTAGTTCAAGTATCTCTGGCGGTGCCCGCCCTATATTGAGTCCTCTAGGCATAGCTCATCTACTAATGGTTATAGAATAGGTAGATGGTTTATAAAGAGGGATTAGCCTTAATACCTCTACACTCTATTCATAACTATATACTCTAGTGTTTATTGTTGAAGTAGGAGAGTCTCTATCTATATCCTTACCTAGTGCACTTCAGTAGAGTTTCTCCTTAATACCCTTATTCTTTATCCAACTATACTGGGTTATATAGAGCATCTAGCTATCTATACTGGAGAAATTGTTTAACAGTGTCTATGTTAGAACAGTTGTACTGATGAGGGCTAGAGTATGGGTGGATGAATACAATCTAGCTAGTAATACGTAGAGATATGGTAAGAGTATTAGCTAAGCCAACTAGACAAGTAGTCTTGAAAAACAATAAGATAACCTAGTAGAAACAAGAGATTGTATGAAAGAGACTCTAGAAATACAGAGCCACAACACTATAAAAACAACAATCACGCCACACTCTAGGAAACCAGCCTATCATACACAAAGAGACTACAGAGTATACACCAGGCCCAAAACCCCTACTCCACAGGCTACACCACAAGGGGTGCAGCC
>CAYZRH010000027.1:0-30597 GCA_964480805.1 uncultured Desulfurococcaceae archaeon | reverse complement strand
GGAGACCCTGTACAGCCTATTCATAGAGCTAACACATTCATTAATGTACCAGAAGCTATTGATGCAGACATCTACGGCTCTGTAGCTATTAATGCTAGACTAATCTATAGAATGAATAATCCGTTGCCAAATAGGACACTACACTTAATAGATGTTTCTAAAAAAGATATTAGAATAGCTATTGTTGGAGATTATGATGAAGGAGATATTAGACTGTATGGAGAACTATACCATATACTACATGATGAAGAAGGATACAATAACATATACTCCTACCCAGACTGGACAGAACTCTATGGAAACCTAACTAACGGCATGGACTATAACCTAGTAATACTCAACATGTTGAGTAGTGACCCAGGTGCTAACGGTATTTTAAACCTTCTTAGAGAACTAGATAAGAAGAACATACCATTACTAGTTCTTGATCAAGCATACCAGTATGATACTGGTGGATATTACTTCTATAAATACTGTGCAAATATATCAAGTTCTGGGTATCCAGCACCAGAGGGCTATGAATATGAGTATCCATACTATACGTATGTAGAGATAGATATTCTTGATAACACTCACCCCATATTCTATGGAGTATCAAGCGATCCGTTTCTAGCAGGACAGAATGGGTATATTGACTATAGAGCTTATACAAGCTTTCTTGGACCAAGTGTTCTAGAATTAGCTCATCTATATGATACTTACTACTCACAAGATGGTATGGCTATTGTTGAATGGCAGGATGATGACGGTGAGAAATGGATATTTATGGGTGTAGGTGCTGTTGGTGGTTGGGTTGAGTATCTTGATAGTGGTGATGATGGACAGTGGAGTGAGGATTTAAAGACTGTTTTAAAGAATGCTGTTGAGTACTTGATACTTAGTAAGCCTTTGTTAACTAGAATAGCTATTGTAGGAGACTATGATGATGGTTCTCCTAGTTTGTATGGAGAGATCTATCGTGTAGTAAGTAATGAGACAACGTATACTAGTATAGAAGTTTATTCAAACTGGTCACAACTATACAACGACCTAGTTAGTGGAGAGAACTTTAGCTTAGTCATACTTAATAGATGGGGCTATGATCCAGGTGCTAGTAGTGCTCTAGACTTTATAGAGAAGCTTGATGAAATGAACATACCATTACTAGTCCTTGATCAGGGGTATAGGTCTACTGGTGGATACTATTTCTACAAATATAGAGAGAATATATCAAATGCTGGATACCCTGCTCCAGAAGACTATGTACAGGGCTGGCCTGAATACTGGTATGTCTATGTAATTGTTAATGAAAGTTCTCACTACATATTCGAGGGCTTATCCAATAATACATTCCTTGCCGGAGACTCTGGTTATACAAACTATCGTGCATACACAGGCTTTCTAGGGCCACCTGTCGCAGAGATTGCCCACTTATATGATTACGATAGTTTAAAGAATGGTATATGTATTGCTGAATGGACTGCATCTGGTGGTGAGAGGTGGTTGTTTATGAGTATCGGCTCTTCTGAACTGTATATGGAGTACTATGATCTTGGTGACGGCTATGGTTCTGGTAAGTGGAGTATTGATGTTAAGACTATTCTTAAGAATGCTATTGACTACTTGATACAGAGTAAGCCTCTTCTACTAGTATCTAGCAATACTACTAGTGATGTTGGTTATGCATTATTCAATCTACAACTAAGTGATCAGGGTGTATACGACTATATTGTTAGATACTATGGCTCATACAGTTATATGCCGTACTCTAGTAGTGTAAGAGTATATGTGTCTCCAAAGCCTTCTGGACACTGGTTTAGATTATTCAATACATCTAGCAGTGGCTATGGGTATAGTGTATGTGTTAGCAAGGGCTTTATATACGGTGTTGGAGTCTTTGAAGAATCTGGTTTGGCGAAGAGCTATATTGTTAAACTAGACCGTAATGGTAGTATTGTATGGTTTAAGACTATAGACTATAGCTACGACATTATTGTAGAAGATATAGTTTATCATAGAGACATGCTATACATAGTTGGTACTCTCTACAACCCAGATAATAGTTTGTGGAATGGGTTTATAGCTAAACTAGACCTTAATGGAGACATGAAGTGGTTTATAATAGTAGATGATGTAAACAACTTAACGAATATAGTTGCTATAGGAAACTACCTATATGCTCTAGGCTATACAGAATACTATGGAACTGGTTGTGACATAGTACTTATAAAGACATTGCTTAACGGTTTTATAAACTGGAGTCTAGTACTAGACTTTAGTGCAAATGACTTGTTGTTAAACTATAGTAGGTCTATAAGCTATTATGAAAACTACCTCTACTTGACATGGAGTACTATGCGTACTACTAGAGACATACTTGTTACAAAAATAGATTTTGAAGGTAATGTAGTATGGTCTAAAGTATTTACTGGAAGTAGGGATGACTATCCATTAAGTATAGTAGCTGGTGATAGAGTAGTATATGTAGTAGGATATAGTAATAGCTTTTCATCATCATATGATGCTCTAATAATATGTATTGAAGACAACGGTTTATACCATTGGAGTAGAGCTCTTGGTGAAGCAGGTGATGACTATGGTGTAGATGCTATTATTGCTCCAGACAACCACTTATATGTAGTTGGCTATACTAGTAGCTATAGTGTTGGAGAGACAGACTTGTTTATAGCAAAGTATACATTTAGTGGAGACTGTTTATGGATGGAGACTATAGGATCTAGTGGTGTAGAGACACTAACATCTACAACACTAACACCAGATCAGTATGTAGCATTTACAGGTTATACAGACAGTTATAGCCCTGGAAGTAATAGCTCTTTCATACTCCTCTATAGCCCTAATATGAGCGATCAGCTTGACTGGGTTTCAGTAAATTCTGAACCAGTATATGTTACAAGCTATGATATAGTAGCATCAAGTAATGTATCGCTATCACCTTCATCAATAGTATTAGACAGCCAGTCTATATCACTAACCGTTAGTACAGTAGCTATAGATACTGAGTCATACAGTATAGATACATCTACTGCTAGAGACATAAACCTACCAACACCAATAGAAGAACCAGTAACACCAGTTCTCGTTATAGCATTAGTTGTTATATCTATAGCTTTAGCACTTATTATTAGGAAGTTAGGAAAGAAATAGCTTATTAAACATACACTCTTTTTAAACATGAAAATAACTATTAAATTAATGGCCTCTAGAATAATCTAGATTGGGGTGATGGATTAGTGGAGCAAGCTATCTATAGAGATTATGCTAGATTGTATGACATCATATACCATAGCTATCTTGAGAAGACTGTTCCCCGTGTAATTGATTTTGTAGAGCATGTTTTTAGAGTTGAAGCTAGTAGAGAAGTTAGAGATATACTCGATCTCGCATGTGGTACTGGCGGTCCATCTATAGAGCTTGCTCGCCGTGGATATCGTGTTGTTGGCTTGGACATTAATAGGGAGATGATAGATATTGCTTCTAGAAAGGCTAGAGAACAGGGGGTTGATAGTGTAGACTTTATTGTTGGCGATATGAGGGAGCTTAAGTTTAGTGAAGAATTTGATGCTGTAACATGCTTCTTTACAAGCATCAACTATGTTATAACAGATGATGGTATAAAAGCTGTCTTCCAAGGAGTCTATAATAGTCTTAGATCAGGTGGTTTATTCATATTTGATACACCAAACATTATACGTGCTGAAAGGTGGAGGCGTGGAGACCCAGTTATATGGAGAGTAGACTATAATGGTATGAATGTACTAGTTATAGACACAGTTTTAATGAGTACTGTAAACCAGTTGATTGACTGGAAGCGTACAATACTTGTAAAGGAAGGCGGTAGACTAGAAATGATACCAGACTATCATAGACTAAGAGGATACACTGTTAATGAACTAAAGTTGCTAGCCCATGGAACAGGGTTTAAGAAGACAATAGTCTATGGAGACTACTTATTAGAACGTAGAGAGCCTAGGGATGCACATAGAATAGTATTCATAGCAGTGAAATAGCTAGATGTAGAGGGATAATGGACAGTTTATGTTACTATTTGTAAGGGAGCTATTACATAGACGATAGCAGTATAATTAGTGGCAGTAGTGATTGTAGAGTTAACTTATGGTTTCTCTTTAGTAGTAATTTAGAGTTGTTGATGAGGTTATTACTAATGGTGCTAATAGTATGGTTTGTAATCTTATGAATATAGCTTGTCCATAGCCTAGCTAATTGTTTAATAGCTATAGCATTCTTAACGTTATAGCCCAAAGCAGGAACTATAAATAGAACCATAAGACTATCTCCACCAATACTAGTAATAGCCAGTACAAGATCTAATACTAAGTGTACCAAGAAACAACAATAGTAGATCTATTAATCTAACTCCCATACTACCAAGGAATACCAGTTAGTGATATAGTTTAGTGATATAGTAATATACTAGAGAGCTAAAGTTAGTTAAACACTATGGTGTAGCAATGCACTACAATTTTCGGCAAAAATAGAGATAGCTAGTGTTTTATCCAAATTCATCTCCTAGCTTAACTATAGATCAATTAATTAGAGAAAACTATTTTATGTTAACGACAATACTATAATGATGGATAGCATGCCTAGAGTATAGTCTCTTTCAACAAGACACTCTATCTAGCTCCATAAACCATAGCCTTTAATGCTTTAACACACCATTCTCCTCTATAACGCATTTATATTAGCTATCTCGTCTCCAGCGATCTTTACAGCTTGTTTAACTGCTTCATTAAGAGAGTTTTGGTGAGACAACCTCATACACCTACGTAGTCCATAGAAGCTTAGCGATCTAGGTAGTCTACTAAGTGTTTCAACAAATTCTCTTAACTCACTAACTGTATAGTTGCTATTACATCTATTGAGCCCGTTCTCTAGAAACTCTAGACTGTTCTCGATACTCCATGGCTTAAGCTCTATCTTTATAGGTGTACGTCCATAGAGCGGGTTGTTTGGTGACGGATTTAGTAGAGTGTTCATAAGACCTATAGCTGATCCAGTGAATACGAATACTATATTCCTGCTACTTGCTAGTGTACGGTAGAGCATTGATAGAAAATACTGTATACCACCACGAATCTCCTGCACTTCATCAAGTATGACTAGTAGATTCTCTCACCTAGAAAGCTCTAGAAACACTTCTCTAAACCCTTGTAGTACTAACACCACTCCCTATACCTGCTTCAACACCAACCCCTGCATCAAATAGCTCTAGGAAACCATGTAGACTAGACAATCGATCAATTAAAGAGGGTGGTATAGAAGAAAGTATCCTCTCACCAGCATCACATACATCACGTACACCAACAAGATTAACATAGATAACCTTAAACCCCTTCTCAGAAACAACCCAAGCTTCTCAACTCTATCAAATAACTCATTCCTAGACTCACAAGGCCTCATAAGAAATACAGGAGTCTACCCTCCAGACTTCTGTCCATTATATAGTATAATAACCGTATAGATGACTTTCTAACACACTAACTGAATATAAATAAGAATGTGTAGATAGACTACCTTTTTAATAAAGCTTTTATAGGTTTAGCTATTGCTAAGAAAATGTTTACTATTGAGTAATATGTACTAAAAATACATGTACATAAAGTTTTAAGAAGGAAGCTTGTAGAATAACTAGTAAGTAAAGTTAATCAAGTACTCTAAGTTATCCCATTATTAATATAATAATAGCATTGATAAACTCTAATAAGTACTGCTATGGACTTGTTATAAAGCTATAGAGAGAATGTAGATTCATAGAATCTTTTTACCTACCTAGATAAAGTCTGTATAGAATTGATGAGTTATCTAAGTAGTATGTCTATTTTAAATTGTCTCTCTTTAGCCTCTCTCATTAGTTTAGATATGTTTTTCTTAGGTACTATGTATATCCATGAAGCTACTCTCTTACCACCTATCTTCTTTATAAGCCCTCCAACTTGGTAGGTTTTCCCCTTAATTGTTACTCTTTTACCCTCTAGTAATACCCTTAACTTTTCTCTTACACGTTTATCTCTTGGTGGAGTTATTTTTACTAAAACTGGTTTCTCTAGGTCAAGTATTGATTGTGCATAAAGTATTCCATGATATAGTGTAGCTCTCCAAGCATATATGCTGTCATCCTCTACTCTACGATACATTCTAGACAAGATCTTGGACTCTCTCCAAGCCTTCAACAATATGTCTGGTTTAACAAAAACCTTATTCCTCACACTGTACACATGCAATGCAGCTGCTAAACGATAATCCATACACGTTCTAGCTGCAAGATACAATAATATATAGGCTATGGATTTCTCATCAAAACCCCTACACCAACTAGGTAACTCTACACATACAACACACTCCCCACTACACATACCTTTCTCACAAACAAACCAGCCCTCAAGCACAGGAATGAGCTCTCCCAGACTAATCCTCAAAGGACACCCCCTCCACTAGAGTATCTTTCAATAAATGATCTAATCCTACCTGAGAGAAGATCATAGCTAGAGTGATCAATTTCTTTAGAGAGACTTCTAGCTAGTAAATTAAGTCTTTCAACATTAATATGTATACCCGTAGACTTAATGATAGTGGCTAAATAGTCAATAGAACTAGCTAGAGCCTTAGCAACTAAAACAGCGTGTCCCTCTAAAACCCTCATATCTCTAACCATTACTGTCTCATTCAATAGCTTAGTTGGGATATAGAAATCATGTATTGGATAAATTATCTCTATAGGCTTAACATGTGTGTCAACATATATTCCTCCAGCATCGGTTCTACCAATAGTCAATCCTAGACCATATATCCTCTCTTCAACCAAGCGATCAAAAGCTATCATAGGATCACTACTATATAGGATCACTACTATATACATCAATATCTTTTGTCATATAGATATAGTTGCTAGGGATCCATTTCTGAAGTATAAGAGCAAATGTACCAACAATAACGGGTCTATACATAAACTCATCAAGTACATCATAAACCTTCTTCAATAAACTAATAAGATCATCCATTAAAACCATGCCATCACCAATACATAATTCTCTGCATAACGCATATAAAACATACTGCTTCAGACAAGAATCAAATACTAGTTCTTCTTATAAGGCATATTTTAGAGAAGCTAGGCTATACCTATTAACACTTATTAACTATTGTATTGTATATAAGTCGTCTACTATAGGTGTTCTATCTTTGAAGAAAGTAATCTAAGCTATAAAAAGTATTTAATAAACATACACTATGAATGCTCTAAAAGAGACTGATAAAGACTTAGTTGAACCCGTTATAGGGATGTGTGATCAAGTCAGACATATCTTAGTAGTATTAAAGATCCCTTCTTTGAATATATTTCACAAAGCTTAGATCACATATACAACATTACTAGAGTCAGAGAAAACTACATACTAGCTATACTTGTTATAGGTAATATCTTAATGAACCTACTGTTTTAAAGCTCTCTCTAATATAGGGTCTGCTATAGTGTATTTGTCATCCCTTTTCTCTATAAACCCGTTGTCCAATAGCTGTTTTAGTAGTCTATTGTATGTTGGTTTAGCTAAGTATCCTATCTTTATCCATAACTGTCTATATAGCGTACTCCATGATAATTCTCTATGCATAGCTATCGTCTTTAGTATTGCTAGGTATCTATCTCTAGCCATCCAGTGTATTTTTAGGAAATTCTCTAACTCACTCCACACTATCCTATATGCATTCTCAACAACCCTGTCTACAGCTTCTCTAGTATACTCACCCTTCTCTACAGTATAGTATCCAATATATGCTAGCCAGCCTATAACCCCGTCAACACATTCTATAACATAGTCTATAAACTGTTCTGGTGGTGAAACACCATACTCTCTATAACCTTCAACAAGGTATCTACGTGAAAGCTTGGGAGATAGCCTATCAAGTCTAACATCCATATAGACTCTACCATAGAGTGGTGCATCTGGATCATCTACTCTAAGTAAACGATACAACAACCCTATTTGAGAACCAGAAAGCACTACATGGACATTCTCTAGATCATCATAGATAAAAGCAAATAATGAATCAAAACGATACCTAGCAACCCTCCTAAGCTCCTGTGCTTCATCAATTACAAGAACTATTCTCTCACCAAGATCGTCTAGGTAGTAGAGTATATCAACTAGACTAGAATAGCTAAACCTACGAGTATTAACACTAACACCAAAAGGGCCTATAGAAACACCTCTAATCTTCTCTAAAAAACCATAGATCCTGGAGCGTAGAGGCTGATACTTTCTACAAAAAGCATCTAGAGACTGTATAAACAATATTATAAATTCATCAACACCTATAACACCATTACTTGGAAGAGCTTTACAATCAATATAGACATACCTCTTCTTAGACAACTCAAGACCAGTAAGTATGAGAGATGTCTTACCATACCTACGTAGACCAAGAACAACTGTTAATGGACAACTATCAACATACCTAATAAAATCACTAAGCTCTCTCTCACGATCAAAGAAGTCTCTAAGATTATGTTTAGGACGAGGGTCAAACAAACCCATAGGATACACCCAGTACCAACTTCACCCCAATACCTATCTATATAGTAGCTAAATATTATACATTACCCGCATATCATAGACTCTATTAACAAAACAAGCTCTATCCTATACTAATCTAGTTAGAATAAGTATTTTCTAAATACTTTATCGATTAACTTATTCTGTGGCATTATCTTATACTGTCTTATCTGTAATATATTCCTATGTAACAAGTCATCTACAATACTCCATTTATCACCAACCATTACCGATAGCTCATCTATTGACACATAGCCTTTCTCCATCACCACTCTCCATATCTTCTTAACCAGTTCTTTTTCAGAAAGAGACATACCTACTATGTATGTTGTATAGTATTCTCTAACCATAGGCTCTATCATCTTATTATAAGTATCTATACTATCTAGTCTAACTATATTGTTTAATACAAGCTTTTGTATAAACCATATTATTAATCCAGGGTTTCCACCAAGATCCTCTACAACCCTCTCCACTACACCACTACTAATAGATACTCCATACTCTCTACTAAGAGCCTCTAGTAACTCTATAGTAGAGCCTCTATCTAGTTCATCCAAGTAGTAAGACTCTATATAGTAAGCTGCGTAACTCATATACCTATAGTATGCATAATCACTTGTAGACAATATGTATATAGGATAGCCATCAACACCTTCAAAACCCCACTCCTGTGTCTTAGATAGATAGTGCAGTAGCATAGCTATTCTATCAGAGAAACTACCACTACCAAGTCTAGTTAGTACATGGAATTCATCAAATATTAGGACAAGCCTTTTATTAAAGCTACTAGAGATCCTACACAACTCTCTAATAGCATTCTCTAATACAACTAGTGGTTTTTTCCTAAGATAATCTCTAACAATATCCTCCTCTAGAACACTAGAGAAGTCAATACCTACTACCCTCTCACTCAATACTCTAACTACATTCTTTAAGAATATACCTATGTAGTCTTTTAAACCATAGACTTTATACAATCTATAAAGAACTTGTTTTAAAACTTCAGACATCAACTCATCTATGGAACCATACATATCCTTAAACTCTAGATAAATGATAATAGAGTCTTTAACACCATTACTAGCTAGTTTCTTTAACAAAGCAGTCTTACCAGACCTTTAGCACCAACAATTACAAGTACATACCTAGAATGCTGTAGTCTAGAACTAGGTAAGGGATAGGACTGTATGTATCTAGTTAAGAAATCTAGTTCCTCATCTCTATTAACAAATATGGTCATAGACAACCACTCATACACTATAGTCTACACAGTATATATTAATATATAGTATACTCCTTAAATGCCTAGGTAGGGGGTGTATAGTTGAAAAACATTACTTGTTAAGGTGTGTAGAGTTTGTTTAAAGCTTTCTATGGTAGGATATACACTAGTTTTAAACCTCTCAAAGTTGTTAGCGGGCTTCTTGTCTATAGAGACACTATTGTGTATAGTGGTGATGCAGGTGTTGTTGAGAAGCTCTGTAAGATGCTAGAGTGTGTTGAGCATGACTATACTGGTTATATAGTGATGCCTGGTTTTATAGATGCTCACCTCCATCTTGATAAACTTGGTTTACATTGGTCTAGATCAATTGATCTAGGCGGTATCCATAGTTTAAGTGAACTCGTTGACAAGATTAAAACTAGTGTTAAGAGGATTAAAGTGGAGGAGGGAGAGTGGGTTATTGGTATGGGTTTTGACGATACTGTTTTTGATCAAGATAGACTAGTTGATACAATAGCTAGTTTGTTACCAGATAACCCGTTGCTTGTTATTAGGAGGTGTATTCATAAGGGTTTTTTGAATAATAAGGCTGTAGGGGTGTTGTCTAGAGACTATGGATTAGAGAGTGTAGATAATATTGTTGTTGAAGACGCATTCTATAAGGTATACAGTATTGTAGTAGATAGTGTCTCTTCTAAACTAAGTGTACTTGAGAAAGCTATAGATGGTCTTGTAGAAAGGGGTGTTACTACAACTGGTTTTATGAATGCATCACTATCCTCACTAGCTAGTCTATTAGAGTTGTGGATGGAGGGTAGGCTTAAGGGTAGAGTAAGGATCTATTTAAACCATGACCTTCTTCCACTACTTAGGAGGCTTGGGTTAAAAACTGGTTTTGGTGATAGCTGGTTTAGAATTATGGGTGTTAAGGTATTATGTGATGGTAGTTTTGGTGCTCATACAGCTTATCTACGAGAACCATATAGTGATAACCCCTCAAGTAGAGGGCTACCTACTATAGAGTCTAACGAGTTAGAGAGAATTGCTAGAGAATGTGTGGATGGTAGGCTACAGCTTGCACTACATACTATTGGTGATGCATCACTTGATATGATAATAAATGTGTTAAATAGATTTAATAAAGAAGCTATTAGAAAGCTAAGGTTTAGGCTGGAACATCTCTCACTAACATGGGATGAACAGCTGGAGTGGATCAGGGATCACGGGCTACCAGTTGTTATACAACCACTATTCACTATATCAGACTCCAGCATGATCTATAGTAGACTAGGAGTTAGACGTATAAAATACACTTATAGGTTTAAGACCATGGCTAGTAAGGGTATAGTGCTTGGGTTATCAAGTGATGCACCTGTTGAAAAACCCGATCCATGGCTTACAGTCTATGCGGCTATAACACGTGGAGAACTGGAAGACAATAGCTACGCCAGGAGGTATGGTAGAGATACAGTCTCTGAAAAACTAGATGTAGTGGAAACACTACACTACTACACCCATGGATCAGCCTATAGCCTCCACAGTGAAGGAGAAATAGGAAAGCTAGAGCCGGGATATAAGGCTGATATAATAGTGGTTAATAAAGACCCATTAAAGCTAGAGCCAAGGGAGATCAAGAAGCTTAACTGTAGACACGTATTTGTTAGTGGAGAAGAGATCCGTTAACCACTAGATTTCTCACTAGACATAGCAGTCTCCATAGCCTCTAAACTCCTCATATCCCTCCCAATCTCCTCTACCTCCCTAGACACTCTCTTCCACATACGACCATAATACATTACACTAACACTAATGATGAAATAGTCTATAATAACCCGCCATGAAGAAAGAATCTCGACTACACCATATAATCCATATCTACTATACCCGCTTAATGGTATAACTATATAGAGAAACACCCAGACAAGAAGTAAAGTACCTACTACTTCTTTATTAAAATCCCTACAAATACTATAGCCTACTTTAAGATAATGTAGTTTAAGTTTCATTCTCTCCTTACTATTACCCATGGATCGTGAACCCTTGTGCATCTTTAGATAAAAATCAGAACAACGTTTTGCTTCAAAATCACCACATGTAAATAATAGTCCAGGACAAGGGCTTTTTCTACGTGCCCTTAATAGGTTGAATACATAGGCTATTATTGAGACTATCATATCTTCTTACAGTATAATTATCTTCTTACCAAGATTATAGTATATATTATGAAACTCTGTTAGAAGTAATAGTATAGAGGGCTTTAAAGTATGTAGGGGTATTTTTATAGAGGGTGCTATAACTTAAGGTTAAGAAGTGTTTTCTTAAACTCTATAGACTCATTCTCCTCTATAGCTCTCTTATAGAGGATTATATCGAGTAATGGCTTTTTCTCAAGGATAACTTGTCCATTCTCTATAACCTCTTTTGTAAACCATGGTGGTGCATAGTTTAGTACATGTGTATCAAATGGGTATCCTATTGAATCACTTAATACTCTATCTAACTCTATCTTATACTTTAGTGGATCAACTCTATTAGATACATAAACAGCTAAGTCGATATCTCTAAATGGATAGTCTCTAATGAATGAACCATAGATTATAGCAAGAACAATCTCAGATCTCTCACTAATAACATCTATAATCTTCTTAACAACTTTTCTCTTCTCACTCCTATTGAGACTATAGAATCTAAATCTCTCCCTCTCCTCAATTCTCTCTAGATCTAGAGACATACTCTTCAACCTCTACTACATACTTCTCTATTAACGCTAAACCATTACTACGAGCATCCATGTAAATCTTTTGATCATCTACTTCCCAATACCTATGTATAATAATGTTTCTTAAACCAATAAGATTCTCCATACCAACTCGTACACTATTAGATATTACTCCATTCTCACTAAGTTTCTTAAAAACATCTCTATAACCATAGACCTCCTTAATACCAAGTCTCTCTCTAAGAATAACTAACCCAAGATTAGTACATGCTTCAACAATTTCTATAATAAGGTGTCGTAGTGTATAACGATTCCTATAATCAGCAAGGAAACGTTCTATATCCATTGATACAAGTCTCTTAGCTAGATCCAGTAAATCCCTTATTTCATTAACCAGCATTTTAATCCTTAAATTAGACATAAGTTACACCGTTATATCATATAGAGATCACTGGAATTTAGACATTATTATCCTATGAGAACATTAATCCTAATATTAATCCTATAGAAAGCTGTGGAGGAGGATTATGTCATAGATCTATTACTCTATCTCTTCTATTACATGTTTAGCTTCTATGTCTAGTGTATGGTGTTTAACCATTGATTCTACTATCCAGTAGTATACTGGTATTTGATAAGCTACTTCATCTCCAATCCATTGTTCTCTAGATAACTGTGATAGCCTTTTAAACCTCATATCAACATCCATTAACACGTTATTTCTTATAAGATAATCATATATTGGATAAATGCTTGAGTCATCTATGCTAGCGTTAATAGCTTTTAACTGAGATAATACATCTTCTAATCTAGCTCTAGACTCTCTCATATAGCCTTTAACTACTCTCTTAATAAAAGCTATTTTCTCACCAATATACTCTCTTAGAGACCAGTTATACCTTATAGTAAGTACATATAGTTCTCTAGGATTTCCACCAATAAGTCTCCAGGAGAGACCATAGTCTATACAATGACCTCTACAAACCATACTATATATCTCCATAAAACTATCCCTAGATAAATTCCATAATAGATACCAGTCTATCTTAGATCCTAGTTTCAGCTGTAGCCATGAAGCAGTTGCATCACTTGTAAGATATGTTGTCTTAACCCTATAACCCATGTCATGTAGCCATTTAACAACATTAGCATCAACTTCTAGTGTTTGTCTAACTTCATTAAACTCTCCATGAAATTCATCAATAAAAACAATTATCTCCCTTTCTCTAAGAATCCTCCTCTTAACAAGACCAATAACTAGATCCATGAGATCGATTAAACCAGACACTTTAACTAATGTACCAGCTATCTCCTCCAACCGATCCCTAAGTAGCTCTCTTAGAGACTCTATAGAAATATTGGAAACCCGTAACAGACTTTTAGAAATACCTTCCTCCTCTCTATAAGCTAGATAAAAACCACTATACCCACTAACTTTCTTTAAGGCATTAACTAGTGTATAAGCAATAGTTGATTTGCCACAGCCACGAGGGCCCATGATAACAGATACACGCCCATAAGGGATCTTATTAATGATTTTCTCAATCTCATTCTCTCTATCAACAAAATAGCCTAGATCCGTCTTAAAAGTCTTCATATAACCAATGATTTCTTCAACAACATCCATATACTGTACCCTAACTATAGATCTATTACTTAGAGACCATATTAAACAATACCTTAATAACATAAAATAACCCATATGGTCTTAAAAACTATACATCACTAGTAATGGATATACTAGAGATCATTGATAAAAAGGCTCTAATCAATAGCCCTAACTCTTTAAACCTTGAATTCCATAGCCATCTCTACAACATAGATAATTAGAGACTATCCCCAATACTCAAGTGCTACTTATAATCCATGTGATAGAAGATAGTCTATCAACAATAGCTATGACAAACTACTTAGACTTTACATACTCAACAATCTCTAAAGTCCTAAGATCACGTTCAATTTCATCAATCTTCTTACGAAATTGTTTAAGCCTATTACGGTATACTCTATAGTAGTATAGCCCAGCAACACCTTCTAGATCAAACCATGTAGCAAGGAATACCACTAAAGGATATGCAGCACGAGCTACATCAGGACTACTATATAGTAATAGTATTATGAGAAAAGAGGAAATAAACCAACACATTATAGCCCATCCTAAGTAATCCTTCTTTAACTCTCTACACTTCCAAGCTCCACCTCTAAGAAACTCTAGTTGTAACGATAGCTTTTCTTTAACATTCTTCTCATCAACTTCACTCTTCTCTACACGTTTTCTCCATTCACTTTCTGCTCTCCTAAATGCTTCTTCTATAGTAAGCGGCCAGTATGAATTCCTGGTCACATTATAATGTTGAAGTAGGGTAATAACTACCATTTTTACCACAAGTATCGCTGTCTTAAACTATTGTTTAATAGCCATTTAGTAATAAGATTATAGTGAATATTCAACAGCTTTTCTCTTAAAGACTATGTATACATTAATAGAAAAATGCATGTTATAGGTCTTGTTATTTAGAATAACTGTATATTCTCTGGAACTCTATAACACATGTTACTGTTTATTGTATAGCAATGTCTATATTTAGTAGAATACTATATACTATAACGGTGTTTATTATGGAGTATAGAGTTAGAGTTGATAAAAAAGGCAGACTTGTAATCCCTGTCTCTATCCGTAAGAGCCTAGGGCTGGACAAGGGTGGTGAAGTTATACTAAAGGTTATAGGTAATAAGATTGTTATAGAGGTTATAGACAGTTTTCTTGCAGAAAAAGTTGCTAAATGGAAGAAAACTGTATTATCAATAAAGGCTAAGCCTATGAGTGAAGAGGTTAGTGAGAGCTGGAAGTGGGTTGATGTAGAATATGCTAAAAGAAAACTTGGTCTATAGTAGTGGAGTAGTAGATGTCAGTATAGTCGTACCAGTATGTTTTGAGAATCCATTAAGAAGATATGCTGTAGAATTTCTAAGCTACACTCTTATGTCGGAAAAACAGATACTAGTCCCTATAACAGCTATTCTTGGAGCATACCATATAGCAACAAGGTATCTCAAAGTATCTAGAAAAGCCGTTAAGACCATACTTACAGGGATTCTTGAAACACATTCTCCCTCACTCTATCCAAGGATCGATATAGATACCGCAGTTAACGCTTTAGATGTAGCAACAATCTATAATATCGAGTCCTGGGATGGATATTTAGTTGCTCTAGCAATAAGTCTAGGTTTAAAAACCATATATACACTTGATAAAGAATTAAAGAAGATTAAAGAAATAAATGTTGTAAACCCTTTTCCTAAGGAGACTGTAAGAGAATACCACAAATACATTGTAGAAATACTTAAAAAATAGCGTCTCAACTATCGTTATAGAGTCTATATTGATATAAAGATGTTTAGTAAAATAGAAAACTTCCAGAACCACAGAGATCTGAAGGAATGATAAAAGCTTTAGACCCCAGATAAAGAAGTACACACTGAGAATGAAAAACTACTTACTAGACAGCGTTTCTCCCCTTACGGTACTTCTAGATAGTTTTCATTACTTTTGATCCTGTGTGGGGAGTTAACCCTTGGCACAGGCTCACCTACTTCACCCACACTTCATGGGGGCTCGGTCGAGACCAGCGCCACCGAGCTCCCATCTAAAGCTCAAACCCCACCATAAAGTAGGTCATCAAAACATTCACCAAGTAATTAAAGGCATTCAAAAACATTTAAATATACCGTTAAATCCAAAACAGCCTTCATCATCTCAAGACTCCTCACATCCCACTTAATCTCCTCTACCTTCCTAGACATCCTCCCCCACATAAACCCATAATACATAGCACCAATACCCAATAGAAACTGATCTAGGGCAAACCGCTATGAAGAGATAAACTCTTCTATAGATATACCTCTATCGTTAAGGTAGAGGAAGAGTACTATATAGGACATGATTATATGGTCTAGAGTAACCTTATTTAGATTACTATAGACAGTATAATTGTCTTTAAGACAGAATAGTTCAAGCCTTGTTCTCTCTACCTTATCTTTCCTACTAGAATACCTATTTATCTCTAAAAATCTAATTAGAAATAATTCTTGCTTCTGTATCTCTACATACAAGTTTAAAGTTTTCTAAGGAGCTTTCTCTGTGTGTCCTTAATAGGTTGATTATATAAGCTATTATTAAGGCTATTATATCTTCTTACCAAGTATTATCTAAACTATGTAAGATATTGAACTATGTTTTCACCACTATTGTAAAGGCGGCATATCAGCACTTTAGTGTTGAGTAATATTCTTATCTAGTATGTATATTCGTAACTTCTTTATAAACTAGGCATAAACCTAGCTGCTTAAGGACTAGTTAATTAATGCTCTAACATTATGAAATAAGCTACATGATATTAGCAACTATATGTTATTAGGGATAAAGACATTAGATAATACAATAGTGATCTTCAAGATATTAAGAGTAACCTATTCTTTATAACGTATGTTTCATATTGAATTTATTAATGTAAATCACTAGGAGATATTTCCAATATATAAATATAACCTATAACCTTTTAGTAGGTATAACTTAGTACTAATAATCTTAATTGATTATTTAGACTTTATATATTCAACAATCTCTAAAGTTCTAAGATCACGTTCAATCTCTTTAACCGTAGCTTCAACCTTCTTATACCTACTACGAAACACTGCACACACTATATTAAGCTCCTATAGAGTCTAGGAGAATAGCCCAAATTAAGACTTTATACATGTTGGATAAATCACTATAAAATAACTTGGCTATGACTAGGAATATCTCAAAGAAGTGACATGGATAACGCTGGAACCATTATCTCATCTTTACAACTGCTCTTAGCTTGGCTAAGGTAGAATAAGTGTTTTCATCTTCTCCTTTACACCATCTTTCTTACAAACACAAGTATCTACATTCTCAACAAACTTATTCTTAGCTATAAATAAAGCATCTTCTATAATAGCTGGATATATCCTAGACTTTCAGTATTACTAGGACTACTATCACTAATTAGTGTAGCATTATTCTTCATAGTGAAAGCCTGTATTATAGAGGATGATGGTTTAGCAATACTAGTGATAGTAGTAGCTATACTATCTAGTATATAGGTTAGCTATAGAGAGGTAGATTTATTCAATTAGGATACATGTTAGTAGGATGAATTATTCTGGAAGGAAATAGAATGGGGAAGGAGGGATAAATGATAAGCTATAGATTCTAGTAAGACATATAATTATAGTAGAGACTGGTATATGGTGGTGATATAGGTGAGTGTAGAAATAATCATTCCTAAAGAAGTTTATGAAGAGCTTGAGAGACAGGCTAGGAGAAGGGGTACTAGTATTACAGAATATTTTATCACTCTAGTACTCAATGATCTAGATAATGTTGATAAAGCTAAGAAGTATATTAAGGCTTCTCTTAACCTACTTGAACGGGCTAAAGAGGAGATCGATAAAGGCGATCTACGTCAAGCTAGTGAAAAAGTCTGGGGTGCATGTGCATTAGCTATAAAAGCTTATGCTTTAGCTAGAGATGGTAAGGTTTTAGAGACACATGCTGATCTATGGGTTTACAAGAGCTGTCTTGTCATGGAGTTTGGTGAATGGGTACGTGATGTATGGTATGCTGCTAACACTATGCATAAAAACTTTTATGAAAACCTTGCCGATAAAGGTGATGTAGAAAATGCTTTAAAACATGTAGAGAAACTTGTAAAGACAATATATAAACTCATAGGCTAAATATAGTATTGATAGAGGGCTACAAACTCTATACTATTATCTCCATAAGATATATAGTCAATTATTAATACCATTCTATACACTATATATCTATTGATCAATAGTCTTATAAACATGTATTCAACTAGACACGAGGGGTGTTGAGTTTATGGAGTTGCTTAAGGGTCTACGCATACTCGATCTTAGCCATACCCTCGCTGGCCCTATGGCCACTATGATACTAGCCGATCTTGGTGCTGATGTTGTCAAGGTTGAGTCTCCATTTGGCGATGAGACTAGGGGGTGGGCTCCATTTGTTGATAGTGAGAGTGCTTATTTCCTGTCTATTAACCGTGGTAAGAAGAGTATTGTATTGAATCTTAAGGATCCACGTGGTAGAGAGATACTCTACAAACTTGTAGAGAGAGTTGATGTTGTTATTGAGAACTACCGCCCTGGTGTACGTGAAAGACTTGGTGTAGACTATGAGACTCTTCTAAACTATAACCCTAAGATCATATATTGTAGTATTAAGGGGTTTCAGCTAGGTAGTGTTTATGAGAGTAAGCCTGCCTACGATATTATACTACAGGCTCTTAGTGGTCTTATGGCTAGTACTGGTGAAGAAGGTAGGCCTCCAGTTCGTGTATCATTTGCGTTATTTGATGTATTTACTGCTATGATGGCTGTTATAAGCATACTGTCAACACTATACGCAGATCGTAGGCCATGTTATATAGAGCTTCCAATGTATGAAGTCTCGATATTCTCTATGTGCTACATACCAGTAATGTACTTATTGACAGGGCGTAAGCCTAGGAGAATGGGTTCTGGACACCCATCTATAGTACCCTATCAAGCATTCATGGATAGTGAGGGTAGGTACTTTATTGTAGCTGCTGCTAATGATAGGCTTTGGAGGGCTATGTGTAGTGCTTTAGAGCTTAATGAGTTAGTTGATGACCCAAGGTTTAAGACTAATGCTGATCGTGTTAGGAATAGAGGAGAGCTTATACCATTACTTGAGAAGTTGTTTAGAGAAAAGCCTAGGAGTTACTGGATAGAGTTGCTTGAGAAAGCTGGTGTACCAGTAGCACCTGTTTATGAAGTAGACGAGGTTTTTAGTGATGAGTATATTAGAGAGTCTGGACTAGTAGTTGAGATGAAGCATAGTAGGCTTGGTAGAGTAAAACAGCTTGCAGAACCAATACTGTTTAAAGGAGAACGCCCATTATCAAAACAACCTCCACCAATAATGGGTGAACACACTATAGAAGTGCTAAGAGAGTTAGGCTATAGTAATCGGGATATTGAGGAGTTGAAGAAGGAAGGAGTTGTGTGGTATCCTTAAGACTTGTTAGGTAAAAGCTATAGTAAGTGATCTCCTTAGCTTAAGACTGGGCTCCATAGTTTTAAACAACATAACAATATCTCTTAAAGTCTCTTTCAAACTAGTATTAGATCTAACCATTGTTGATTCACGATATATTTCTAGAGAGTATTCTCGGTTATCATCAAGTTCTATTCTAACATAAACCATATCAACCTCTCTACTACGATAAACTAGTTTACCAGAAGCTCTACTAATACCCCGCACTTCCTCTTTAAAAACACTCTCTATAAGATTTTTTAAACCATCTATACTAGTTTCTAGAACACGTTTATAGATAGAGCCTATCTCCCCTTCTTCAAACTGTATAATACCATAAGAACCTATTAGGTCATTGAAAGAGTATATACTAAGCCTCAATAATAAAACACCCCTACATGTAATCTATAGCTATGGTTATCTAATATAGCTAATTGTCTCTATTATACCGAGTATACACACTAGCTATTTCAATACAGAGTATATAGCTATAATCATTCCTAGAAACAGTATACACAACACTATAAACCCTAATATAGATGACCCCTCTAAACCAACTCTAATACTCTCTTCACTAAACAACTCATTATTAACAAAAACCTTTACCCTATAAACTCCACGATCAATATTCTCTAGTGTAAAAGAGTGTTCTTTAACAGTTATAACTTGTGCTGATGGACCAGTATACTCAAGTACATCAACATAGACTTCTATAACACGATCCTTTAAAACAACGTCTCTCCATTCAACACGATAGCCAGCATGTCTAAATGATAGTTTTATAGAGATATTGAGTACTCTAGCATCTGGATTGTATTTGTAGGTTATAGTAGAGTTTAATGGCTTACCATAAACCCACTTATCCTCTCCACTCCCCAGCATAAAACCACCTTCTACTATACTACAAACTACTAGAGCTACAACTAACATTATTAGGAGAACTTGGAAAACAAGTCTTTGTATCAAATATGGCTACACCTCCAATAAACAATTTTAGATTATCTACACTAATATAGTAGTTGTCTTGTTCACGCTTACAAGCTATTGTATAGATTATATAGTTGTTTTAGAAGCTCTTCAGATGAGGGTCTATTCCATGGATGATACTGTATTGTCTCTCTGATAATGTTTCTTAAACCATTATACTCTATTCTAGATAGAATGTTTTCTACAAAAACCTTATCACCTAGCTTTCTCCCGTCAACAGTTTCTCTAGTTAGCAAGTATAGTAGTGTATTCCCTAGCTGGTAAACATCTATACGGTTCTCATAGCCTCTCTCCTTCATCTCTATCCACAACTCTCTACTATAGTATTCTGGTGTAAAATAACCTGGAGTACATTCCATGTGTTCTTCTCTAAGTGATAGAAGCATTTTTAATGTAGAGAAATCACCCAGTTTAACAACACCATCTTTAACAAATATATTGTTTGGATTAACGTCTCCATGGACTAATCCACGTCCATGAATATAGCGTAGAGCATCACATAACTGTATACCAATAAGCACTACTTCTTTAACACTAGGTCTCCAACCCATACTAACCTGATACTCTAGAGAACCCTGATTAGCATATTCATAGATAAGTAGTGGTATTTTAGCTAAACTATAGTCAAGTAATTTAATTATATGTGGGTGAGAAAGATTTTTAACATTACTAATTATATTCTCTAACTCACTCCATAACTCTATAGATATAGTCTTCTTAATAACTCCTCTACCACCACTCTCAATAAAATCCTTAAACTCTTTAGGTATTTTAACTACAAAAACTCTTCCACTACACTCACATCTATAAATACAGCCCCAACCACCACAATCTATTAGCCTACAAATCCATAAACCACTATAGTCTTTAGATACAATACTAGACCCTACATTAACTCTAAACTCCTCCCCACTCAGTTTTTGATAACATGTCTTAAAACTAGTTATTCTTAAACCAACTAATCTACCAACACGATCTATACTAACTAACTGTCTACTAGAAACTCTAGACTTCTTTACACTATTTAGGAATAGTGCTAGAAATAGGAATGCTGTAGCACATCCTATAAGTAGTGTGTCACTAGCACTCAACTCCTCTACCTCCTCATAATACCTGTTATAAATAATGCTATACCCATTACAATGATTATTATTGATGCAACTATTGTTGATATTGATGGTTCAGCAGGGTTTGTTACAACTCTTGTCCTCCACAGTGTCTTATATTGTGTTTCTGTATACGTTCTTGTCTCTGTATATATGCCTCCATACACTGTCTTATATACTGTTTCTGTAGTAGTATATTTACTAGTTACTGTACATGTTTTTGTCTCTGTTTCTATACTAGTATATGTTTCTGTACTAGTTAGTGTATTATAGATAGTTTCTGTCTTTGTAACCGTGTATAGTAGACTGCTTGAACTAGACAATACGATGTATATACCAGCATAGGCTACATCACTATAGTTTACTATAAACTCGTCTGAAACATCATCACTAATAACCCATACTGTTAAACTAGGTCTAATGTATAGCTCTAGAAAAACTTCATTAGCTCCACTAGCTATCTCTTCAACATTAGACTCTATAAGCTCCATTAAACCATAACCACTAACACCAGTTGTAGAGCATGAGGTATCTATACATACATCACCACTACCACGTACTCTAACTTGGTTGTCAAGAGTTATAGTACCTACTTGTAGGTCTGTAGATAAGTCGTAGACTTTTAGAGAACTAAATACAACTCTACATTCATGGAAGCCTCCAATAGCTTCTGGAACAACACTATACTCTACATCTACAAATGACTCATTAATACTAATTATTTCTGGTAAATAGATTGTTATTTGGAAACAGCCATTAAACCTATCATCAGTATAGTATTCATCATCAACACATACTTCTAAAACAACTTGTTTACTAGAAAAGCTGTATGTATTCTCTAAGGAGGATGATTCTACTTGAGTAGATGCAACTACTATTATAATAGCAAACACTATTATCTCTAGAACCCTATATAGTCTACTCTCTCTATAACACACCATTGCATTACCAACATATAGTTAAACAGTCTATTAAGTATTTCATAACCATATCTATAATAGATTATGTTATATGGCCTATAGATTATAGAGTAATTATCAATAATAGCTTGTATGGAGGGTAGTAGGGTATGATGCTTGCTAGGTATGCAGTAGTTGTTAAGAACTTGCGGGGTGTAGTATTGTTTGATCTTGGTGAGGAGGGTTCATGGAGAGTTATTGAATGGCTTACTAGGAAGTTTAGATACCGTGATCTAGGTTTACCTCCATGTATTGTTGATAGGTTTCGTAGTAGGTTATCTAGTTATTTGTGTGGTAATCCTTTTAGAGAACTTGTCCCTCCAACAGGGTTTGCCAACGACTTTGTTGATCTAGTTGTTAGTGTGTCTGAGTTTCCTAGAGAGTTTGTTGAGTCTATTGTCTATTCTTCACTCTATGTGTCTCCATTATTTGTTGTAGGCTCTAGGTATAGTGGTTTTGTAGATGAGTGTAGTATTGGTAGTGTTTATGTTTCTAGAGAATTAAGTGATCGTGATTGGAAGCTCCATTTACGTATAGCTGACTATAGTATAACTGATATGTATCTAGATTGTATAGAGGAGGCTTGTAGAGCTTTAGAGTGTATGGTTAGTGGAGACTCTGGCTGTGTTGAAGATATAATTAGGGGTAGAGTTGAACGAGTCTATAAGGATATGAAGCGTTATTGGAGAATTAAGAGTGGTGAAGGCACTGTATTTCTATCATATATTGACTTGTTAAAGATACTATACAATAGTAGAGACGTTGTTAAAGAGAAGATTAGTAGAGAATATTGTATATGTTTATCAATAATACCCGCTATACACCTTAGAGTGAGAGTTTGAGGGAAAACATTTACGGTTTCTCTCTAAAACACTTAGTATCTACTAAACTAGTTTTGAACCGCATCTTGGACAGAATCTAGCCTTAGCTGGTATAACAGCACCACAATATGGACAGATCTTCTTGCCAGGAGGAGGCTGTGGTATTGAAGGCTGTACTTGTTGTGGAGCAGTTGTTGGAGGAGGCTGCATGGGCTGTTGTGGTGGAGGTTGTTGTGGAGGCTGTGTAGGTGGTGGTTGGTAGTATGTTGGTCTTGTAGGTGGTGGGGGTGTTGGAGGCTTAGGCTTATGCAGGAACATATAGGCTATTGCTCCAATAACAGCTGCTCCACCTATACCGCCAGCTATTACTATGATCCCTGTTGTAGTAGTATACCATGGCTTCTCTTCAGTAGATGGAGGTGTTCCTCCAGGAGCAACTGGTGCTCCACCACCCCCGCCTCCACTTGGGGATGTTGATGGTGGGTGGTATGGGGTTGTAGTTGTAGTAGTTTCTATTGGTGATGTAGGGCTTGTTGTTGTCTCTGTTGTGGTTTCCGATGTTGTTGGAGAACTTGTTGGTGTGGTAGTGGGTGTTGGTGTTGTACTTGTTGTTTCTGGTGTTGTTGTCTTTGTTGGAGTTTCTGGTGAGATTGTAGTTGTTTCTGTTGGAGTAGTGGTTGTTGGAGTGGTTGTAGTTGTTTCTGACGGTGTTGTTGTCTCTGTAGGTGTTGTTGTAGTTGTTGTTTCTGGTGGTGATGTAGTTGTTGCTATTGGGTAGTTGTTTATTGGGTCTGGTGTTATACTGTAGTCTATTAGTTCATAGGTAGCGTATAGTTCGTTGTTTACATAGTGTATTATAATGAATGGTAGTATGAAGTCATTGTTTATATAGTATATCCATGTTACAACGTCTGTGTGGTCTATGTAGTATGCTGTTGATGTATAGTTTACAATATATACTGGTATAACGTGATCCCTGTATACAACGTTTGCTTCATCAACAGCCTTCACCTCTACAACGTATGTGTGGTTAAACAAGTACTGGTCATTGATAGCGTCGTAGAAGTGTCTTATTGTTTCAACACGTTGTTCTTCACCAACATGTGATGGATGGAACCCCTTATAGAATGGTACTGGATCATCTACCCACCAGTGTAGCTCTTGTTCAGCAGTCATTGTTATAACATAGTCTGTAGTCCAGTCGTTAAATACAAACCACGCATACTCTCTAGTAAGTGTGTCGTCTATGTAGGTGTCTTCAACAATAATCCATTGTTGGTACTCATTACTATAGTCAACCCATGTATGTATAGTAGCTGTTGTATTGTCAGAGTAGACTACGTTATAAGTCCATTTATATGATGTATCAAGCTCCGGAGTCTCAACACTATATACATAGCTAGACATACTCATAAACAGTACAAGTACAGTAGCTATGGAAAACATTATAATGTATCTAGACAACACCATCAAACACCCCCCTACTCCTCTTCCTGACTAGCACCACAGTATGGGCAGAGCCTAGCATCAAATGGTATAGCACGTCCACAGTTCCAACAATACTTGATCTGCTGCATAGGCTGTTGTGGAGGCTGTGTAGGTGGTGGTTGAGGCGTAGGCTGTGGTACTTGTTGTGGCTGGGGTTGTTGTGTTGGATAGTAGTAGGGCTGTATAGCTTGTGGTTTAGTAGTTCTACGTTTCCTTAGTAATATGAATGCTGTAGCACCCCCACCACCAGCTACTACAATACCTACAATAACTGCTATGAGGAGTGGGTCTGGACCTAATGGTACGTCTTCACCACGTAGTATTGCTTCTTGAGCACTAGCTATGTAGTCGTCTACATATGGTAGTCCTGGGAACAGGTTCTTTGCTGCTTGGAACTTCTCTATAGCTGCACTATAGTGTTTTTGATAGTATAGTCTAAGTCCTTCTTCAAACAACTTTACAACAGGGTCTTGTACATTGTTAACACTATTCCTCTTAAGTAATTGATATACTAGAGAGTTTGGTACAAAGAAGTTAAACCCTTGTATCTCACCATACTCTCCTATTGAGCCGAAAGAGCATACCCCAACAACCTCTCCATAAGCATTAACTAGTGGTCCACCACTATTACCGTGTGTAGTAGCTACATCTGCTTGTAGAACCCTTACACCAGAAACTTTCTGTTTATAACCACTAACAGTACCCTCTGTAACAGTAGGCTCCATAATAGTCTCTTCACTAAGGTATTCATGGAAAGTAGCTGCACCAGGATAGCCTACAGCCCATACACGTTCACCAACACGTGCTTTATCCTCAGCAGGGACTACTAGTGATGGTGTATGCTCTAGGTTTATCTTTAGTAAAGCAAGATCCTCTTTCTCAGCAGGGAGACTGTCGACAACTGTAGCTGGATACATTCTAGGTATACTGCCTAGTCCAGAAACAACCTTTCCAACACCAACATATACATTCCTAGTATAATCTCTAATCATCAGCTTACCATCAAGATATGCTTGGAAAACTCTCTGTACAAAACTATCTAGATCAAGCTCTCTCCCCATCTTCTCTTGATAAGCTTTAGCATACATTAATATAAACTCCTGCAGTATATCAGCATACTTATACAACTCGCTCTCATACTCATTAACAACATGTCCTGCTGTAACAATGTATCCATCACTAGATACAAAGAACCCTGAACCAAGACCGCCAGTCTCTACTTCAACATACTCTCCAAGACCTAGATACTCCATTTCATCTCTCATTTCAGGCCATGAAACTATACCACTTATCTCACATAAGACAAGGACTACAGATATCTTAGCTTTCTCAAGCATTATAGTCTTCTCTATATCCTCTTGCCCATAAACTACTGGTGCCGACATATTAGCTAGTACTAGTAGTATGAATAATAGTGTTAAGCCTAAAGCTGTAAGTCTATACAGTATATGGTTCATAGACTACACCTATGAATACTCCTATACTCTACATGGAGAATCTGATAGAATGTTATTTAAGAAATAGGTTTGAATGATCTAGTCAAACCCTCTCTAGTTTAAGGATATCCCTAGTTCTTTTATAAGACTAGTATAGCCCTTCTCTTTCAATAGACACACTACATCATTAACTAGTTCTTGTACTGGGTCTTGTTTAAAACAGTTCTTTATGAACCCATAGTGTTTTCTAAGAAGTTCTATAGCTTTATCCGCTTCACCCATGTTGAGTAGTGATGAGATCATTAGTGATAATGCTATAGCTTTATAACAGTGTTTAGTGTTTTTAAGAATTTCGTATACTTTAACAGCATCACTATATGATCTACTGTAGTCTCTAAGCCTATACTCTATATATGATCTAACATTTAGTGCTTCAGCTTGTTTACTAACTATATTCATTCTTACAAATACACTATAAGCTTTACTAATATACTCTAATGCGTCATAAAACCTATTCATCTTCCTATATATGTCAGCTATAACAAGCTCTGTAAGTGCCTTCATATAAGTATAGCCTGTTTTAGACATAAAGTTGTATACATCCTCTAGTATATCTAGTGCTCTCTCATCCTCATCCAATGCTTCATATATATTAGCTAGTCCTAGTAGTGTAAAGACATAGTATTTTGGATCATCCATTTTCTGTGAAACTTTAAGCCTCTCCTCATAGTATTCCAGAGCCTTTCTATAATCGTATAAGTTGTAGTAGTATAGACCTAGTGTTCCATATAGATGGAATCTAGCTTTAAACAATAAGTCTTCACTACTTATACTAGTTGGTATATCCTTTATAGAAACTATGACTCTCCAAGCTCTATCACTAAACCCCTTATTAGAGTATGCTTCAGCTAGAGATGTACCAATCATTACATACATGTACTTATCATAGTCACTAACTGGTTTTTCAAAATACTTTAAACAACTAGATAGCATTTCTATAGCACTATCATAGTCTCCACGTATAGCATCTAAATGCCCAATCTCGTACTCTAGTAGTGTCTTAAGCTCTAGGTCATCTATTCTACTACCATAAATCTCCTTTAATATATCCAAGTACTTACCCATATAAGCTGTATGATAAGCTGTATCACTTATTATACGCTCTTTAACAACATCTTTAACACCACTATAGTCTCTAGCTATGTAGTAGTATCTTAATGCTTTAAACAAGTTATTTAAACCCCTATAATAGTCTCCAATATTCTTATAAATAGATCTTATACGATCTAGACTGATTCTTCTAGATAGCATACGGAATATATCGTGTATAATATACTTAGAGCCTCCATAAACTTCTATAAAACCACGTTTGCTAAAAGAGTCTAGTATACCTGCTACATTCCTTACACGTGTAACATACTCTATAAGCTCTAGTTCAACAGGTTCTTCTATTAGTATTAGTGTATCAAATACGTGTTTCTCACTTGGCGATAACATGTTATAGACTTCTTCTATAATATATAGTGGTAAGTCACGCTTACGTAGTACTTCTAGAGCTTTATCTCCATAAGCCTTCCTTGTCTCACAATATAGTGATAGTAGTGCTGGTATACCCTGTGTTGCTACATAGAGTTCTGTAAACTCTCTATCACTAATATGGATGCCTCTACTATCTAGTAGTTTTAGTGTCTCGTTAAAGTCCATACCCTTAAGCATTATTTCTTCAACAAGTCCTTTAAGATATGGTAGTCCACTAGGTCTTCTACGGCTAACAACTATTATTCTAGCATTTACTATTGTGTTTGATAAATAGTTTATAGCATTAGCTAGTTCTCGATCAACTAGTTTGTGGTAGTCGTCAAGAACTATTATAGTACTTGTTTCTTCAACACCCTTAACTAGTATGTCTAGTGCTATAGATGGATCCCATGGACTCTTTATAACTTCTAGTAGTTCATAGTTTCCAAGTGTTGTCAAGTGTATAGCTGTTTTCCATATGAAGTGTCTTAGGTTGCTAAACTGTGTTACATGATACCATAGTACTGGTTTGTTAACCCCGCTAACGTATTTTGCTACAAGATATGTCTTACCAATACCTGGTAATCCCCATACAACAATAACTGGCTTTTTTGAAGAAAACATTCTCTCTAGATAAGCCTTTCTACCAATAAAGTTTCTAGGTTCTGGTATATCTCTAGAGTATAGTCCTTGTAGAGTCTTTACAACACCTTCTTCTAGACCAGGTTTTTCAATAACAACTCTAACACCCCCACTACTAAACTCTAGACTAACACGTTTAACAAGGCTATAGCATAGCTTAACATTACGATCTCTTATACGCTCCCACTTACACTCAATAAGACCAGCCTTCTTTAACTGGCTAAGTCTACGGGAAACCTCTGTCTCATCCTTACCAAGAATACGTGCAATCTCACGTGAGTAGAGTCTACTACTAGACAGTAACTGTAGTATTTGTAGATTAACACTACTATTAAGAACCCTTAAAACACCCTCTGTATTACCAGTAGCATCCTTCAAAACACAATCCACTCAAGATAGTAAACTATACAAAAACCCTATATAACCACTACTCCTTCAACACAACTACTAAGTACATACAAAACATTTAAACACTACATCTTAGCTAATTAAGACTGCACATCTAACTTCTTAAAATACTCCAACACTTTAGCATTAATTCAAACTCTTTATTTATAATGATTTCTCCATAGATTCACCTCTATCTGTAATTAGTATATTGTTCAAGAGCTTTTCTGGCATGTTTAAGTGATTTATACTTCTCTAGTATTTTTATTGCTCTGTCAATAGCCTTTGCAACATCCTCTTCTTTCTTCTTTTCAACATATATTGGCTGTATTAATTTCCACAGCATAACTGCTTTTCTAACACTGGGAAGCTTCTTTTCCTCTACTAACTTACTCGCTATAGTTGTAGCGATTGATAGTGGCACTCCCTCTCTCTTAACAAGGTAATTAACTGTAATCCTCCTCGCCTGCTCTATGTCATATTGTTGCATTTCAATAATCCAGAACCTGTCTCTAAATTCAGAGGGGAAGTGGTCTATCTTATTTGCTGAAGCAAATATGTTGCATGCTATTACTATCTCTCTATATCTACCCGACTTTACAGCTTTAACTTCTTTAACACGTCCTGTAGAAGCAAGCTCATATATGAATGTAAGCTCTTTTGGAGACTTTATCTTGTCTAACTCGTCTATTAGTATAAATCTTGGCTTCAAGTCGTATATTACATCTAGTAGTCCAGCCTTACTAACCTCACCAGCTGTGACATAGTATGCTCCAGGAAGCCTCTCTAGTTCTAATAGAATTATAGACTTACCTATGCCTGGTGGTCCATAGAATATAAAGTGTATGCCAGGATTAAGTACTGCTAGTTTTAAAAGCCATTTAAGGTCTTCATAACCTTCAACAACATCTAGGAAGTCTTCAGGAGGGGTTATACTGAGGTATTCTGGGTTAGCGTATTTAGTTGCTGTTTCAGGTATAATAGCTTTTCCTTCAACTTCTAGACCTTTACCCTTAAAGTAGTTGAGCACTGCCTGCTTTACAAGTTCATAGTCTGTTAGTATGTATTCTTGATACTGCCTTGACTTATAAGCAAGCCTTACAATACCTGCTTGAACAAGTTTGTCTACTATTCTCCACCTACTTGACAGCCCTACATCTTTCAGCTCCCACCTCCACATAAACTCGTCTTTGGGGTGTTTCTTCCTCATTTCAGTTTCATAAGCATATATGCGTAAAAGAACTTCAAAACAAGCAGGGTCTTTTAGACAGTAGTTTAAAAAAGAGATTTTTTTGACTTAATATATTCTATTATTTTTGCCTCTTCACCATCACTCATACTAGTATCGCCTCGGTCTCTATAACAAATGTGTCACCAACTTCCCCCTTTTCTCTCTTTCAATCCTTCTTTGTTAGTACATAGTGATCAGCGAGAGATTGAGAGTTGCTTCAGCTTTGGAGCTTTCAATTCTTCTTTGTTAATACCTTACACAATGCTGTATTCTTTGTAAACTATGTAGCACAAACCTTTCAATTCTTTATTGTTGCTACACGATTTAACATGTGGTGATACTTTTATTGAAGGGTAATGTATATCTTTCAATTCTTTATTGTTGCTAC
>CAYZRH010000026.1:0-30636 GCA_964480805.1 uncultured Desulfurococcaceae archaeon | reverse complement strand
GTGTTATATACTGTGTATTGTATTTACAATTATAGTAAATACTGTCCATGGGTTAATGGAATTGGTTAAGTATATAACTAAGTTATGGGGCATATTTACTGGTTTAATAGTTATAGGTATTATAATATACATTGGATTATTGTATGTTACTAGTCAGAGTTTATCAGCTAGAATAACTGGTATTGATAGTTTAAAGTATAAGCTTAGTTCTAATGAAGTCCATATATGCTTTATAGTTGAAGTAAATAATTCTGGTATTATAGATGTTGATATTAGGAAGCTCTATTATGAAGTATATGTTGATGGAGAGTTTCTTGGTAAGGGTGTTGAAGAGGATATTGTAGTCCATGTTGGTAGTAATAAGATAGACTTATGTCTAGATACAAAGCCTAGTTCAACTTTGAAAACCATACTCCATACACTAATACTTAAAGGAGGTAGAGCTAATGTGACAATCAAGGGCTATGTATCAATACCTATTAAAAGCTTTAACGTTATCAAACTTTGGGATGTAGAAATACTTTTTAAAGAAAGTGTTGAGGTAGATGTGTCTGTAAAGTAGTATCTAGGTGGACGGCATTGATGCTTAAACCAGAGTGTATTAGCTGTATACTATCTATTAGACTTAAGGAGATAGTTGCTAGTACAGTTGATAGTGGGGAAGCATATAGTAGGTGTTTGTGTTTTCTAGAAAGGGCTTGGAGAGTATTTAGAGATGAGAGAGAAGCTACAAAGTGTGCTACAAAAGTCTTTAGACTAGTACTTGAGATTGCTCCAGAGATAAAGGACTATTATAGGAGGATTAAGTGGGAGAGTATAGATAATGCTAAGAAACTACTCAGTAAATACACTTCTCTCCTAGATGGGCTAGAAGGATATGATCGTTTTAGACTAGCTATTAAACTAGCTATTGCTGGCAATAGCCTTGATACAGGTGTTGCTGAGTACAAGCCTCCTAAAACAGTTGATCCAGAGCTTATACTGTCTATACCAATAACTTTTGACCACTCTAAGAAACTATATAGTCTTGTTAAGAACGGTGGATTAAGGATAATGTATCTACTAGATAATGCTGGTGAGTCTGTAATGGATACAGTTCTTGTAAGTGAGCTGAGGGATATGGGTAATGTTGTAGTAGGTGTTGTTAAGAGTGAGCCGGGGTTTCAGAATGATGTGACAATTGGTGATATAGAGTATGGTGGTTTAAGAAACCGTTTTGACAAGGTTATAGAAACTGGTACAAGTGCTTCAAGTATACACTTAGAAGAGGTTTCTAGAGAGTTTAGAGAAGAGTTAGAGAAGGCTGATCTAGTTATAGCTAAGGGTATGGCACACTATGAGTACTTATCAACAATAGATCTTGGCAGAACTGTATACTATCTCCTAATACCTAAGTGCATGGTTATAGCTAACTCTATTGGTGTAAGAAAGAGTACCTATGTAGTATTTTCTAGACAAGACTATTGAATAAACTCTTATTCAAAACAGTAATCTTATTAAATCCACATCCATTATAACTACACCATAGTATCCTTAATAGGAGGGTATTGTAGTCTAGGAGAAAAAGGGGTTTTATGAGGTGTTATGTATATGATGATCGAGATTAGATGGCATGGACGTGGAGGACAGGGTGCTTGGACAGCATCCAATATACTAGCTATGGCTGCTATGCATGATGGTAAGCATGTACAGAGTTTTCCAGCTTTTGGACCAGAGCGTGCTGGTGCTCCAGTACTAGCTTTTACTAGAATTAGTGATGAACCTATAGAGATACATAGTATGGTCTACAACCCTGATGTAGTAGTTGTCCTTGATCCAACGCTTCTCGGTCCACATATAGTAGCTGGTCTTAAGAAGGGCGGCGTGATCGTTGCTAACTATAAGGGTGATGTAGAGAAGCTCTATAGTACACTAGGTATAGCTAAGGGAGATTATAAAGTATATACAACACCAGCTACAGAACTAGCACTAGAGATTCTTAAGAGAGCTATCTATAACACAGCTATGATAGGTGGGTTGCTAAAAGCAACAAACATTGTATCAATGGATAGTCTAGAGAAAGCACTTAAACAGAGATTCCCTGGTCCACTAGCTGAAAAGAACCTCTTACTTGTAAAGAAAGCATATGATCTAGCTATGGAGGTGTAAGAATATGTCTAAACCCGAGCCACGTGGTTGGAAAGACTTACCTATGGCTGCTCTACCCTACAAGTTATCACTAGAGTATAGGACTGGTGATTGGAGAGCATTAAGGCCAGTAATAGACTATGGTAAGTGTACACGCTGTCTAATATGCTGGCTATACTGTCCAGACATGGCTATAGTATGGGATGGTGAGAAACCAGTAGTAAACTACGACTACTGTAAAGGATGTGGTATATGTGCACATGAATGCCCTGTTAAAGCTATTGAAATGAAGCCTGAAACAGCATAGAGAGGTGGTTTTGTATGGCTACACCACGTATACCTCTTGAAAAACAAGTCCTTATAGCTGTTAATGGTGATGAAGCAGTTGCTTATGCTGTTAAACAGTGTCTAGTAGATGTTGTAGCAGCCTACCCGATCACACCGCAGACAGTTATTGTTGAAAGGTTTAGTGAATTCGTTGCTGATGGAGAAGTTCATACAGAGTTTGTACCTGTTGAAAGTGAGCATTCAGCTATGAGTGCATGTGTTGGAGCAGCAGCTGCTGGTGCTCGTGCGTTTACAGCTACAGCTGCTAACGGCTTAGCCTTGATGTGGGAGATCCTCTACATAGCTGCTAGTCTAAGACTGCCAATAGTACTAGCTGTTGTAAACCGTGCATTATCAGCTCCTATAAACATACACTGTGACCATGGTGACGCCTATGGTATGAGGGATAGTGGATGGATACAGTTGTTTGTAGAGAATAGCCAGGAAGCCTATGACACAACTATACAAGCGTTCAAGATCGGTGAACACCCTGATGTACAGTTACCAGTAGCTGTTAATCTAGACGGCTTCTTCCTAAGCCATACACTAGAGAATATAAGAATGCTTCCAGATGATGTTGTACACGAGTTTCTTGGAGGCTACCGTAAGATACCTAAGACTTATGTAGACTACCATGGTAGAGAGGTAGAGCTTAAACTAGATCCTAGTAGCCCTATTAGCTTCGGACCACTAGACCTCTACGACTACTATTTTGAACACAAGATGCACCAGATAGAGGCTATGAAGCGTGTACCAGATGTTGTTAAGAAGGTTAATGAGGAGTGGAGTGAATTAACTGGTAGAAGTTATGGTGATGGAGTACTTGTACCATATGCTACAGAGGATGCAGACGTTATAGTCACTGTACTAGGTAGTACATCTGGTACAGTCCGTACAGTAGTTAAGAAGCTTAGGAGTAGAGGATATAAGGTTGGCATGGTACGTATAAGGATGTTCCGTCCATTCCCATTCAATGAGCTTAGGGAACTGCTTAAGGGTGCTAAAGTAGTTGGTGTAATGGATCGTGGTATAAGCTTTGGAAGCTATGGACCAAGCTTTATGGAGATAAACACTACACTATACGATCTAAGGGAGAGGCCATTACTAGTAAACTATGTCTATGGACTGGGAGGACGTGATGCACCTCCAGACCTTATTGAGAAGATGTTTATGGAGCTTCTAGAGATTGCTAAGACTGGTGAAGTGAAGGAGAAACTACGTTTCCTAGGTGTTAGAGAGTAGGTTGTGGGGTGGTCTATGTATGTCTAAGTCTCCATACGAACTAGTTGTATTCAAACCTGGTGAAAAGAGAGAGCTCCCACTAACCTTTAATCTACGTAAACTAGCTGAACGCAAACCAATAATACTCCCTGGACACCGCCTATGTGCTGGATGTGCAGCACCACTAGTGGTTAAGCTTCTTGGCCTAGCTATGCGTGGACCACTAGTAATAGCTAATGCTACTGGCTGTCTAGAAGTTGCTACAACAATATTCCCATACACAAGCTGGGCTATACCATGGATACATAGTGCGTTTGAGAATGCAGCTGCAACAGCAAGTGGTATAGAAGCTGCATACAAGGCTATGAAGAAGACAGGGCGTCTACCATACGACCATATTGATGTAGTAGCTCTAGCTGGTGATGGAGGAACATTCGATATAGGTCTCCAAGCACTAAGCGGTATGGCTGAACGTGGACATGATGTAATGTACATACTCTACGACAACGAGGCATACATGAACACTGGTATACAGAGATCAGGTGGTACACCGCCATTCGCATGGACAACAACTAGTCCAGCAGGAAGAGTTATACCTGGTAAGACTCAGGAGAAGAAGCCTATAGCAGAGATCATGGTAGCACACCGTATACCATACGTAGCAACTGGTACACCTGGACACTGGATAGATCTTATAAAGAAATTCCGTAAAGGACTAGAAGTTGACGGCCCATCGTTCATACACGTACTAAGCCCATGTAATCGTGGATGGAGACATGGTTTAAATATAACCATAGATATCTGCCGCCGTGCTGTAGATACATGCTACTTCCCACTATGGGAGTGGGTACGTGGTAAAGGATACTATCTAACAGACCGCAGTCTAGCAATAGCACGTAAGCCAGAGCTTAAAAAACCTATAGAGAAGTTCCTTGAAGTACAGGGTAGGTTTAAACACCTATTAAAGCCTGAGAACAAACATCTTATAAAACAGTTCCAAGAATACGTTGACGCTGTATGGGATGACTTAGTTAGTAGAGCAGTAAATGCTCCAAGATAGTCTTTAAACAAGGCTTTTTTACATAATACTATAAATACCATCCCCTCCTACACTCCATAAATACTTCTACACTATCTAGCAATAACTTTAAGGCTTACAGACTGTCCTGTTACTGTTGGTGTACTATAATATACTGTTACTAAGTGTTCTGTACCAGGTTCCCATCCAGCATCTACTTCTGGATTAATATCCTTGACTTTTATTGTTGTTGAGAATATTTCGCCAGGTCTTAGTTGCACGTTTTGTATGTTGGCTACTTCTTCTGGTAGTTCTCCATCAACTGTTACGTTCTTGATTGTTACGAGTTGGTCTCCTACATTCTTAATCTTAATCTGTAAGTAGATGATAGCATGTGTATCGTTTATATACACTGTAGCTAGTAAAGCATCTTGTATCTCTAACACTGCCTGTGTAGTGACAATAGGCTTTGTTATTGACAGCTTATATAGTACATAGTTATCTGTACTATTGACGATAGTCTTGTTTACATAATACTCTGATAAACTAAATACGTTAATCACACGATCTATATTAGCCTGTTTAGTTGCTACAACATACGTGTCACCATATATAGTTTGTGGACTCTCCATATGACTAGTATACCCTATACACAAGTCACCATTACTAAGTACCACAAAACCATAGGATCTACTACGGTGTTCAATAGGTATCTTCTTAACTAATACATCTACTTCACTACTCCTACTCCTCCAACCAGTATGTTCCCTAGCTGATTTCATAAAGCTGATTAACACTTCTTTAGCACGATCTATATTGTTTACCCATAGATTACCATAAACATAAGCTACTACATCTCCATCAACTGTAGTACCAAAAACACTTATAGTATACCCCATATACCAGTCTGTTTGATTCCAAATCCATATCCTATACCCACCAATTTCTTCATAAGCAGCATTTTCAAGAGCTCTTCTAAGATCAGTTGCTATAGAGGAATTAATCATTAGATCATATAGTCCTCTATCACCATAGGATAATCCTATAAAGCTCATATTACCATATGAAACACTAGATGTAATCATACTAAAGACCATTATCTCTGTATGATTTAACACCTGTTCTGGCATAGTGATGGAGCTAACATTATCTCTAAGAATATCCTCTACTCTAGCAACAATAACATAGCCGTTATAGCCGTTTCTAGCTAGATCATATAATTGACTACTAGGTAGGTAGTCTAAAAGATAGTAGTCTGTACCACCCTCATGTATAAGGATTAAAGCTATAGATCCAACAAACACTAGTAATATAACACCAAGAGCTATAAATAGAGCTTTAACAATAACATCCATGCACTAACCCCCTCTAATATAAACATACACTAATAGAATTGATAAACGTATTGCAGTTAAACCATGACACGGGCTTCAACAAGAGTTTCTGGAGCAACCTCATAGACTTCAAAACCCTTCTCAAAACCATAACGGCTATATAGTCTCTTACCAAAACCTATGAAGACCTCATTAAGCTTGTTAAGAGGTATAAGGATCTCGTTAACACGTACAGGCTGTAGCTTATCCTTTTCAGCAACCCATGCTACCTCAGGTATAATTCTTATATAACCACCATACACATGGGCTTCAACAACACCTCCTACAACAATACTTCTTCTAGACTCAAACAACATTTCATCAAAACCCCAGTCTCCACGTGAAACAACTAATTGGTAGTGGAGAGGTATTGGTCTAGTAAATAATCCACGTGCATTACCTGGCTTCTCTTTATCTCTAATGGTTGTTCTAGTGCATAGATAGTCTACCACAACACCATCCTCTATAAGAACACGTTTCCAACCCGGGTATAGTTCATCATCAAAAACTCTCTGTAAAGGCCCTGGATAAAAGGGATTTTCTATAATATTCAACCCTTCCTTTATACGATAACCTATTGGTAGCTTCTTTAAACTAGTTGATTGCAGTAGATGAACTAGTTCATGGTATAGAGTTGGTGCTGAGTCACGTGTAAAAACCACATGCCATCTACCAGTATATACTGGGTTTAACTGTCTAGCTCTAGCTTGTCCAATAAGTATGTTATATAGTTCTCCAATTTCATCAAAAACTCTAGCTAGTCTAGATGGATTGTTTGAACCAATTAGTAAACCAGTAGATAATGGTCTACCATAGAATACTGTATAGGAATACATATAGACTTCATATAATACACGATCCTCTACAGCTTCTACACTATGAGAAACAACACTATGCTCACGCCTAAGCTTCTTATAAACACCAACTACTTCACAACCAACACCCATACTACTAAAATAGTCTACAACACTCCTAACAACATCATATAAAACATCCCACCCACGATCAACACCAACTGATACACTACCACTATAATAGTCCCGATCAAACCACTCAACTCTATCACGACAGTTACTCGTAGACTTTAAAGCTATAGAATACAGCTTATCAAAACCAAGTCTAGAAGAACTAGCAACACCTAGACAGCCACGATCAAATACACGTACACACCTAACACTATTAACTACATGGTTAAACTCAAAACAACCACTACGATAACTAACTTCTACAACCTCCTCACTATACAATATATTCTCACGATAAACAACCAACCCGCAGACACCCTACAATATTATTAATGCCATATAGGGATAAATATAACTAGTAAATACTTGGTGTAGAAGAAATGTATGTGAAATCAATAAAGATGCATGGATTAAGAGGGATAAATGAAGGAGAGATAAATGAATTAAATGAAATAAATATTTTTATTGGTAGAAATAACATGGGAAAGTCCATAGTCCTAGAGGCATTATATCTAGCATCAACTTTACCTAGATACGATTATTTTGATATATTTCCTCTATCGTATACACTATATAGACGGGGGTGGACAGGCCTTAATTCAGTGCATAATTTATTTTATAAAAGCTCTGATACTATAATAATAGAGATCACCTTAGCTGATAAACATGTACAAGCTTTGTCTTTGAAAAAAAGATATTGTATTAAAAGAGGATGTACAAGCACTAAGTTCAAGGAAAGATTTTGATGTTACTAGAGCATTGCAAATATATGTAAAAGCTAAGGGATCTTGGAATGGTGAAGTTAGATTTTACATAGATGATAATGGTAATGAACAAGTGATAACTTTATCGCCCATAAAGGGTAATCCTCTAAAATCCGTATTGCTTGACTGGCATCGTATTTACTACTATAGAGTCCCTGAGGAATGTTATTCGTTAATGTTAACCTATGGTGGTATTAAGGCTAAGGAGTATTTAGTCAAGTTCATAGGTACGAAATATAGAGATATAAAAGATATTGTACCTCTTAAATATAATAATAGATGGATACTTTACATAGTTGGTGAAAAATATAGCCTACCATATTATGTTATGGGCGATGGATTTAAAAATACCCTAGTATATCTTATGCTACTTTCCTCAATACACAATACTATACTATTGCTGGAAGAACCAGAACTCCATCAGCATCCAAGCCTTTTAGAACTTGTAGCAACAGCCGTTGTCACTTCCTCCATCAAAAGTAAAAACCAAATCTTCATTTCTACCCATAGCCTAGAATTTACCGATATGATTATTAAGGAATTGGAAAGCTATAATGCTCTTAATAAATTAAATGTTTATAGATTTAACTTAGAAAATGGTATTCTTAGTACTGTAAACTATAGTGGTGTTGAAGCTAGAGATGCTCGCAGAGAATTAGAGTACGATCTTAGAGGTTAGTATCTATGATTATTTTGTTACTTGTAGAAGGTGTTACTGATAAGATCTTTTATGAAGCTCTGTTAAAGAAACTGTATCATATGTCTAAAGAAGATCTATACGTATTACCCAATGAGTTTATTAGATTTATAAATAATGTTAAGGGTCTTTCTAGAGAAGAGGAAAGAAGGAGGAGAATAAGTATCCTTAAATTAAAAGATAATAATGTCATCATAATTGGTTGCGGCGGGTTTAAACCTTTAACTACTTTTCTAGGCTTGTTCTTAAAGTATGAAAAAGTAGATGTACTTATTAAGAAGGGGCTTAAATGCATTATCGTTATTATGGATAGGGATCATAATCCAGTTGAAGTTATTAGAAGTAAGTTAGCAAGTCTTAATATAGAATATAGCTTTTCTAATAATAGCTTCTATCTTAAAGAACATGGTTTACTAATAATGTGTATTGCTCAAGGTCTTTTACATAGTAGATCTACTGATCAGTTAGAGGACTATGTTAAGTATATTGCTAGTAAACACTATACTAGTATAGCTAGAGCTTTACAAGTTTTGAAGAGAGTCTTAAAAGAAGGCTTGATACTAAACAATTATCTATAATATACTCCGCATTAGTAGTGGGTAAGGAGGGTTTAGGGAGATTTATAGATCATCTTATTCAAGAAGTTGATAACAGTATTGTTAAAGAGTTTGTAGAGAGTGAGTTAAACAAATTGTTAAGGGTGTTAGAGAGTTATCTTAAACTATAGAGGATTATATGTAAAACATTTATAGTGGGTTATTATAGTATCTATAGTGTGATGATGAGGCTTGGAAGGGAGCTTACTTTAGTGGATGGCTGGAAAAGCCCTTCTGATAAACTGTTAACACTTTCTTCTATTAATGTAAATTGAATATAGTGTTATATAATTCTCTATGGTAACATGTAGTAGCCCAGTCTCTAATGCTATGGAATTAGCTTATCTTGTTTTTAGATATTGCAGCTGGTTTAACTTAGATTATGTTATAGCTAGATACTTTATATCATTACTAGCTTTTGTATTCGGCTACCTGTATGCTATAAGGGGTCTTAGAACAGAGAGTTTATGGGTCACTTACTTCATAGCCTACTTGTTCATGGTATTTGTCTCAATAGCTATTATAACATTATACATTCTGCTACCAGTAGTTATAAAACATGTACCAGTAGTACCAGTAGATCCTGTATCCATACTACTACCAATACTGGTTGTTATAATAAGTTCTCTTATAATAGTAGCTTTTAAGGCTATGAAGGCTATAGAGGTGGGTTATGAAGAACCAGTAGGTGATGAGCCAATACATGTGCATTTAACAGGTGATGATACATGGGAGTTACCCCCTGATCAAAGGAGGCTTTTAGAAGAACAAGGCCGTAGATAGGCTAGACTAGTACTTACTAACTATAGTACCATTTTCTAATACAATCACATGGTCTGTATGCTTTCTATATAGATCTGTTTCATGGCTAGCAATAACTACTATACATCCATTACTTCTATAACTATTTACAATACTCAATAGCTTCTCTATATACTCTCTAGAAAGATTTGTATGTGGTTCATCAAGCAACAGTACTTTAGGCTTATAGGATAGTATTGAAGCAATAGCAACTAGTTTCTTAAAACCATAGCTAAGACTATGTATAGGCTTCTCCAATATATTCTCACTCAAACCTATAGAACTAATTGTTTCAACAACTCGTTTTCTAATAAACTCTTCATCACTATAGAGCTGTCTTAAAGCAAAAGCTATCTCGTCATAAACTATAGGGTTGAAAAGCATTGTCTCAGGATTCTGGAACAATATACCAATATACTTTCTAACATGGGGTACTTGATCTCTAATAGGCTCTCCATTAAAATAGACATCTCCTCTACAAGGCTCTAATAGACCAGAAGAAACTAGTAGTAGAGTTGACTTACCAGCTCCATTAGCTCCTGTAACCAAGTACGTCTCTCCACTCTTAAACTCTAGATTAATATCTTTAAGAACATAGTCTGTAGAACTTGGATACTTAAACCATACATCAACCAATTTTAATGAAACCAAATAGCTCCACCAGTAAGCAAGTAGTCACAACTATAGATACTATTGTAACGAATAAGTAGTCTCTCTGTAGTAAATAAGTCTTATACCTAGGGTATTCTCCAAAACTCCTAGCTTTAAAAGCAAACACTATTTCTTGAGAAATATGTGTAGATGTCAACAATAGGTCTCCTACAGAACTGGTTAGAACACTCCATGAAAACCTCTTAGACTTTGTCATAACCCTTGCTTCTCTAGCTATAAGAAGCATAAACAGTATACGTAGGAGTCTTGGAAGAATTGTTAGAAACAACATTATCATAAAGGAGATCTTTCTTAGAAAACCGAGTACACCAAGAGATCTATGTATGTTATAGCATCCAATATAGGCTATAGAGACAAGCATGGGTGTTGCAGCAGCTAGTAGTCTTAAGACTATTGTTGTAAAAGAGTATATTCCAGCCCATGAGGGGTTGATGCTGCCTAGTACACTTATGGTATCTATATAGCTTCTACCAGTAACTAGGAGGGGTAGACCAGTTATAATGCCAAGTACTAGAACTAGTATTAGTGGTTTAACAATACGCTTATACACTTTAAGCACTAGGCTAAGAGCTATTGTAAAACAGAGTATTATTAGTAAGGCTATAGTGTTTGAAGAAAAAGAGGCTATTATAGCTAGTGTTATTGATGAGTAAAAAAGAATACATGGATTAACTATATAGCTAGAGCTAGCTCTATTCAACTCCTCAAAGACACTAGCTATCTCACTTATAAAGCCTCTAACAATAGACCCCATAACCTATCTACGCTCAACAACCTTCCTCAATATAAAGCCTATTGCAATAATCACTCCTATACCAATAAACCCTGATAGTATATAGCCTATAACTGGGTCTAAGCCTGGTATACTGTAGTCAAAGAATGGTGTCCAGTTAACTTCTTCACTAGTATCGTTAAGACCTAGTTCTTCAGCAGCTACATCTAGTGGTTCATGGTATCCAACCATGTCGGCAAGAACTACTCCAAACAATGGGCTAATTATAACCAATGCTATTATAACAATTATTGTCTTCATGGACAACACTCTAAACCACCCCTCTCTCAGCTAGTATGAAACCTGGTTCTTTCTTAGAGATGTAGACTACTACTAAACCAGTGATCAACCCTTCTACAACACCTAGTACGAGATGCCATAAGCCCATAACTGGTATGCTAACAAGTACTCCATAAGGAAACTGTGGTGATAACCCGATCTCTAGTCCACATAGTATACCAGCTAGTGTTATACTAATCCATCCTCCAAGGAACCCCCCTATAAACCTGCCATGCTCATTTCTACCAACTAGCTTGATAGATAGCCTGTATAGTAGGTAGCCAGACAAGACAGCTACAATACCCATGTTAAGTATGTTAGCACCGAGAGCTGTCAATCCACCGTCATGGAATACTAGACACTGTACTATAAGGACAAGAGATATTGTTAAAGCACCCAAGAAGGGACCTAGAATTATACCAGCAAGTGCACCTCCTACAAAGTGTAGACTAGTACCGCCGGGTATAGGCCAGTTAAGCATTTGTGCAGCAAATATTCCTGCAGCTAGAACTGTCACTAATGATGTTGTCTCTATACTCCATAAACTCCTTGATCTAGTGTATGATATCCCTAGATAGGCTATGGCTACTGCATAGGTTATTATAGACCATAGTGGGTCTAGAAAGCCGTCTGGTATATGCACCCCCTGTACACCATTATTTAGTAATTGGTGCACCTTTAAAACCTTTACCTAATACAGTACCCTAAACACAAGGTATAGACCATCTACTTCTTAACAAGAACAGTATATAGTAGTGGTGTTAATGCTATTAAGAAACCAGATATTAGATAGGAAAATAGGTTTACATACAAACATGCATCCCTTGTTAAAATAGTTAATGCAACTACAGCAACTACAATAAACACATAAACCATAGCCTTAACTCTAAAACAAGCTTTATTCAAATACAATAGCCTATCCCTAAACAATAGCTTTAAAGGATAATATGTTATCAAACCACATAACAGGTAGAAGATCCTTATTGATACAATAGAGTTATAGAAAACCCAGTTAATAGCTCCAAAAATAAATACCATACTAGGAAGTATGGATTGTAGAACAAACCTAGACTCATACTTAGAAAACAAGTACACTACAAACCCTACTACAAACCCAAAAAACCATCCACCAACAACATCACATAGATAATGTACTCTAAGAAAAACTCTTGAAAAACCAATACCTAGTACTAGAATGGTTGAGAGTAAGTATAGTGTCCTCCTTCTATAGATACTTGAGACTAATGTATAGAAACTAGTTGAAACCATAGCATGACCACTTGGAAACCCATAGCCTTCAGCCTTTACTTTCCACAAACTCTCTGGTGGACGTTGTGTATGGAACACGTTTTTAAGATAAACACTTAATACTCCACTCATTAACACAGACAGCATACTATAGAATCCATAGTCTATACTATAGAATACATAGATAAAGAGACTTATAACAACATACAAGTATTCTTCACCAAGAAGGGTGAGAATTTTCCAAAACACTATATAGTCTGTCACAAAGCCTGTAGCAAGTACTATAGATACAGTTATAGAGAAGACTATAAACAACTTATCAACTCTATCCACAATAGTACACCAAAGAAACATAGGTAACGATATAGAATAATAACTTTACTCTATACTAGATAGCTATATGGTGTACAGTATGTCTAGAAGAGTCACAGTAAAGGTTTTAGGTAGAAAAGACTATATAAAGTGGACACTAAGACAATGGCTACACGAGATCAGGGATGTTGTTGAGAGAGAGTATGGAGTAGAGATTATTGTAGAAGAAGTTGAAACACTTGATGAAACACCAAAACTAGCTATTGGAGAAAACATCTTCCTAGAAGGACTTCCAGGTGAAGAAGGATACCTTATAGAAGTTTTAAAGAAAGCTATTGAAGAATACTATAGAGATACAGTAAATCCATAGAATACACTTTTCATACACTACACTATATCCTACAGTAAGTCTTATTAGAGAAGCTTTTATAGAGCTTTAAAAATTATTCTAAAGAATAGATACATTCTATAAAGGATCTTGACAGACAGCGTATTCCATACTATACTAACTAAACTACAGGCTAGATGGTAGTAATACGCTATGGATTACACTATACACACTATACTATATCCTGTACTATATCATAGATAGCTAACTACTAGTTGATGATAATAAATGTTTACCTATAGGATATAGTTAGTAAAAACACTCACCACTACCTGTTTCGTTACCAGTTTCCCCTCCCCACTAATACATTCAAACATTTCCAACTAATCATGGTCTATAGCCTAAGTCTTTCCCAAAATCACCTGTTTTCTTGTTTATAAAATGATAGTAGTATCATTAATCCTCCATTCCCTTACGTGACACAACTATGTACTTAATATAGGTGATTATAGTGTCTTTGTAGTAGCCTCCATGGAGGTTGTCTATGTTTTCCACTGGAAATGGAGCTAGTTAACTCCCCGGTTAACCATGGAGAACCCGCATACCAGATCAATTAACCTCCACTACTCTCCATGGAGGTTCTCCATAACTGATCGAGGTTCTACTGGAAATAAACCCCCCGGTTAATTACCTCCATTTCCACTGGAGAATATAGAAGCCTCCATTAGCTAATGCAGTATATAACCTGGTTATTGGTTCTTTAGTGGAGTAAGCTAGATATGTAATAGAGTACTGGTTGTTTTCCTACTGATATATAGGAGGGAGGGTATGTAGTATAGAGTATGAAGAATACTCTATAGTAGTGGTCTATAGGTGTTTATAGAAGCTATTTTGATAGAGAAAGGTTTATAGTAAAAACAGTCTGGTTATGGAGGGTTTATGTGGTTTCTAAGTAGCTTCCATGAATCAAGGTGATTGATTTAGTAGCGGGTTGTTTATTGATTTATTGGTGGTTTCCATGGTTAACCTGAGGGTTAAATACATCTATTTCTAGTGGAGAACAATGGCAGTCTCCATGAATGCTATGTTTATGAATTGTGTGTTTTATTGTGGTTGTATTAGCTAGTTCTTAAATATCTTTAGAGTGTTTATGGTATATGGGTGTTGGTTTGTGAGTGTTTATGGTAAGATTGATCGTTGTTTGTTTAGAGATGTTGTATTAGGTATGCTTGGTAGTTGTTCAGATAACCTTGTTTTAGAGCCTAGGCTTGGTGTTGATTTTTGTGTTATACGGGTAGGTGATCGTGATCTTGTTGTTAGTGTTGACCCATTCTTTATACTACCCGAATATGGATGGTTTCGTGCTGTATGGTATGCTCTCCATGTACTTGTAGCTGATGTTGTTGTAGCTGGTGTTAAACCAAAGTATTTATTCCTAGAGCTTAACCTACCGCTGGATATGAGTGATCGTGACTTTACTATTATGTGGAGGTTTATCCATAGAGTAGCCCTCGATCTAGGATTATCTATAGCTGGTGGTCATATTGAGAGGTATAGTGGTGTTGAATACCCAATGCTTGGCGGCGGTATGGTTTTGGGTGTAGCTGGGAGGGATGAGTGGGTTTCACCTACACTTGTAGAGCCTGGTGATGAAGTTGTTCTTGTTAAGGGTGGTGGTATAGAGACTGCTGCTACATTGTCTATGTTGTTTCCACGTGTATGGGTTGAAAGCTATGGTATTGGTTTCTCTAGTAGGGTTGATCGTGTGTTCTTTATGCAGAGTGTTTATAGTGAAGCACTATCTATTGCGGGCCTTGGTTTGAGAAGTGTTGTTAAGTGTATGCATGATGCTACAGAGTATGGTGTTTATGGAGCACTCTATGACTTGTTTGAAGCTAGTGGTTATGGTGTACATGTATACTATAACAAGCTATTCATAGATAATAGTGTAGCCCGTATACTAGATCTATATATGGATTTCTCAAGAACACTTGTTAACCCATACTGGGTTACTAGTGAAGGAACACTAGTAGTTGTTACTAAGAAGGGATTTGGAGAGAGGATTGTAGAATACCTCTATAGTCTTGGAGTAAAAGCTAGTGTTGTAGGCTATATAACTAGAGAAGAGTGTGTCGTTTTAGAGAAGAATGGCTCTATAGAAGAGATCACTATACCTAGTGAAAACCACTTCTACAAACTATTCCATAATGTATTAAGAGAGTATAAGCGTAGATGGAGGAAGTCTACATGGTATACTAGGTTTAAGTAGAAACTACAATAACCGATCATAATTTCTAAGTCTATCTAATAAGTACTCTACATCTCTAAGAAAACACCTAACCTACTTTTCTAAAACACTAAACATCTTAAGCATACTCATTAATATACAGTAACAGGTTTCTACTAAACCAATTTTTCTTAGAAACTATTGATACAACTATAGTTTTTAAAAGACTTATAGAGGTAATCTAGAAGACTACAGCTATGTTAAGGACTTACCTAGTGTACTATCTGTAGAGGTAGGATATCTAATATGCACAGCTGCCTTAAACCATGTAAACGCTACACTACAGTACTACTAAAAGACAAACCAATACTTATAAAACCCTAGACTATACATAGAGCTAAAACTACCAAACACAAAACCAAAAACATGGTTTAGAAAGATCTAAAACAAAACCTCATACTAAAACTAGGAAAACAACTTCCATAAACAATTCTATAATGGAGACCACATAATTAGAAGAATGCTAAAGTATGTTACATAACATACTATATATAATAATTAATTGTAGTTATATAGAAACTCTATAGCAACTTCCATGAGGCTAGCTATTATTCTCCAGTAGAAATGTACGTATTTAACCCTGGTTAAATCTTTAACTAGATACATAAAGTTTCTAATTAGATAGTGCTAGTTTCTATTAACCATATTGTTTGCTAGAGAACGTGAATGTCTCTGTGAGAGTGTATAAATGTATTAGTTTGGGTATTATACTATGGGTGTTACTATTTGATTAGTGTCTTTGTTAATAGAGTTGATGAGCTACAGTTGTTGGATAGTAGTTGTTTATGGTAGGATGTATATTGGTGAGACTAAGCTATTAGTTGTGAAGTGTAATTGGTGAAAACGTTTACTATTACCTCTATCTTGTTACTAGTTTTTCCCTTAGAATCTTTATAACCTCCATCTTTAGATTTGATAGTTCATTTTCTAGAGACTCCATTCTACTCTCCATTTTCTCTAATCTAGACTCAACACTATCAAACCTCCTATCAACATAGCTTTTCAAATCATCATATCTCTTGTCTATATAGGCTCTTAAGTCTTCAAACATACCATTCATGTCAAGCCTTAGATTATCGATCCTCTTATTAAGACTAACAGCTAGTTCTTCAATTCTCTTTTCCATTAACTGGAATCTAGCATCCATATCACTCCTCAGATCGTCTATTCTCTTGTTCATGAATGATAGTAGTAGTATGATTACTTCTGTATCACTAAGCTTTTTACCTCTGGCTATCTTCTTATCAATACGTTTAACAGTCTCATCAATAACTTTCTCAAAACAGCCAACGAAACCTCGACAACCATATAGCACCTATACCCACTATAATATAAACTTATAACAACTAATTATCTCTTACCCTAAACTAATACTCTCTAAACATCCATGGATATTAATAATATACTAACACGACTCTGTACCTGTACAGTTTAACCCAGCCTATATTTTCCTAATAAGTACTTGTAGAGACCCCTCCATAGCAGCTTCCATGGGGGTTGTCTATGGTTCTCACTGGGAATAGGGCTAGTTAACTCCCCGGTTAACTATGGAGAACCCGCATACCAGATCAATCAAACTCCGTTAGTAATGTTCTTCATTAGATAAATATACTTTATACTAACTAGTTTATGTTTTATTGATACTAGGATTGGCTGAGAAGATCCTTCTCTACTTCTCCATAGACACTTAAGTAGAGTATATAACCTAAGTACTATTATTATGGGCTTCTTAAGAAGTCTTCTCTATGACTAAATCCCTACTTACTATATATAGTCTATCTAAAACATTGTACTGAATTGCGTATGTGAGGTTGTTTATAATATTGAATGTTTGTGTCCAGTGTTTTTTACTATAAATATATTATCCTATGTGTATTGTATTAGTATTGTGGTGATATTGTTTGAGTATTTTTGAAGAGTTTGCTCGTAGGTACTTTCTTGAAGCATGTAGGGATCTTGATAGAGCTAAGAGGGCTTTTAGAGAGTGATTATCCAGACTCTGTTTTTCATTGTCAACGGTGTGTTGAAAAAGCTGTTAAAGCATTGATAGAGGCTAGGAGAGAGTATGTATTTAATCATGGATTGATTCTTTCAAACATACTTATACAGGTTTATAGAGATGAATGGTCTAGTGATTTAGACTATATTGTTGAGTGTATTGAATGGGTTACTGAATACTATACTCGCTCACGTTATCCATTCTTGTTAAGGAGTAGAGTTTATTCACCTGAAGAGTTTATAACAAAAGATCTTGCTGAAGAAGCTCTTAATAGAGCTGGGAGAGTGTTGGATATTGTCAGAGACATTCTCCATAGAAAGAGTATTATCTAAGGTTGTGTGGTTTTTAGAAAGGTTTTTTGGAGATAAGTTATTGTCAATTATATTATTTGGTAGTACTGTGTATATGGGTTTTGGTAGAGATATTGACTTGATCGTGGTTGTTGATGAAGAGATCGACCTATATAGTAAGTTTGATACTGAGTATAGGTTGAGGAGTAGGTTATGTCTAGATTATAGGTTATGTGGTGTAGACATACACGTTATGGATATAGACTTGTTTAAAGAAAACCTAAAGCCAGGTACATTCTTATCAGGACTAGCACTTGGATACAAAATACTATACGATAGAATAGGTATTGAAAAACAAATACTAGACTTTATGGAAAAACTAGCAAAAGAGAAGTATATAATACATAATAAATACGGTTCATGGAACATACCATTCTATGCAGAAAGAATACTTAAAAGAAGACACTAAAAATAAAACATTATACTGAGATAAAGACCTAGATAAAAACAGTAAATCAATTTTAAATAACCTAGTTGTGTAGTAGAGGAAATCTCTCTTGTTTAAACACTCTTTCATAAACATTATCGTTGCTATTACTACTATAACTATTGCTATTATTAATAGTAGTGTTGGTGTTGTTAATGGGCTTATTAGTGTTTTATATCTTATACTCTTTTTCTTCTATACATGTATATGGTTATTGTAGCTATTACTAACACTATTATAGCTATTCCTATAGTGTATGTTGTTAATGGTGTTTCTAGAGGTTTCTTAGTTGTTGTCTGGTTTGTCTTTATTGGTGTTGTAACTGGACTTGTTGTTAGTGTTGTTAATGGTGTTGTTTCTGGTGGTGTAGTTGTTGGTGTTTTTGTTTCTTCTATAGTTATTTCTCCAAGATCGTATGTTCTATTGTTACCCATGTTGTCAATTGCTCTTATCATTATATGATGTCTTCCTGGAGTTAGTTCTAGTGTAGCGTTGTCTAAGTCTGTTACAATATAGGTGTTGTTGTCTACTATCAATTCTATAGTCTTAATACCAGATAGTTCGTCAGTTACATTCCATGATATATGTACTAGACTATCTGTGACAATTGCTGAAGCATCTATAGATGGTGGTGTAGTGTCTAGTAATAGTCTTTCAATAATGAATGATGTGTTGCATCCAGATACATCATATAGACTAGCTATTATATGGTATACACCATCACTTCCTAGATCAATTGTCTTTCTAAACCTATACTCTAGTACACCACCTAGATCGAATGGTATACTCTTATATAAGACCCATTCTCCATTAACAAGTTTATAGACTTCAACCACTATTCTTGATAGTGGTATGTCTATGTCTGGACAATTATGTTTAAGAAATAGATCTAGTAGTAGGCTCTTGTTACCAAGCTTACTATATTCTTTAAGCTCTATTACTGGATTATACGTGTTAAGGTATATGGATAGTGTAGTGCCTACTTCTCTACCAAGCTTGTCTTTAGCAATAACTTCTATACTATTAAACCCTTTTCTAAGACTAATATTAACTAATCCAGAGTATACTGTATCATTAACTACTATAGTATGCTCTACTCCATTTACAATAATAGTGATTGAGTATAGTGTAGTATCCTCTACATGTAATGTTAATGGATAAGTCTCTCCATGAAACTTTGAACCAATAATACATACTTCATTACACACATAGTCACACGGACTACTCGTATTAAGTATTGGCGGGTTGTTATCAACAATTATTGTAATATAGAGTGTTTTTGTAAACGGTTTATCAGTACCAATATAGTCTATAGACTTTACATATAGTGTGTGTTCTCCATCATCTAAGATTGTAGTGTCTAGACTGAATACATAGTATCCAGTATCACTATACGATATTATAGGTTCTCCGTCAAGATAAACTGTTGTATTAACAGGCATTAGATCGTCTATACTAATAGCTATATAGATAATCCCGCACAAGATCTCTCTATCACTAATATTCGTCTCTACAATTGGTGAACTAGTGTCCTTTACGTAGTGTAGGTAGAGACTAGACTTTCTACCAAGTAGGTCGTATGCTATAAACTGTATGTCTACTTCTCCATCAGGATAGCTTGTTAAATTGATCTCTCCAATAACTGTTCCATTAACATCTATAACTGTGTATAGTTCTCCATTAACAATTACGTCTATGTGGTCAAAAGCTATGTCTTCAACACGTATAGTGTAGTCTAGTTTAAACAGTATTCTAGAGTTGTTTTCTGGATTAATAGATACTATAGTTAGTGATGGAGGATTGTTGTCAACAATTATACTGTATTCTAAAATAGTCTTTAAGGGCTCTTCTAAACCAAGATAGTCTATAGACTCTATAACAAGACTGTATACTCCATCTGGCAGCTTTGTTGTATCAATATCTACTGTATATGAGCCAGTTCCATTAATACTACATACCTCCTTATCTCCAAAATATATTGTTGTATAAGCACTAGTGTTATCCCATACACTAATAGATATTGTTGAAACACCACTCCATACACTATAGTCTGATACATTAGTTTCAACTATTGGTGGACTAGTATCCTTATGGTATTGGTATAGAGTTGTTGTTGTATGGTTAAGTAAGTCTTTAGCTTTAAACAGTACTGATAAGTTTCCATCAGGCTTATCTTCAACAACAATCTCATATGATATACTACCATTACTCCTTATAACACTATACAATTCACTATTAACATATACTTCAACACGATCAAGATGTTGTTCTATAACATTCATCTCAACACATATTTGATCAAGAATGCGGGTTCCATTAGTTGGTATACTTATAAACTCTATTACTGGTGGCGTATTGTCTACTGTAACGTATTTGAGATCATAGCCTATTAAGCCATTATCATTAACTGCTACTACAAATAGTGTATACTCTCCATCATCTAGGTTTTCAACAAGTGTGTAAGCATATGTTCCATTAAACTCCATAGGTTTTTCAAGAACTAGTTCTCCACTACGATATACTTTTAGAGATACACTAGTTACTATAGAGTAGTCTTCAAAAACACTAGCATTTACATAGAATGGTGTCTCTACTAATGTATTGTTTTCTGGATACAATATCTCTACAACTGGTGGTGTTGTATCATTAACTGTAATATCTATTGTTCTAACAATACCTGTATCACCCATATATACTGTAACAACATAGATTTCTTCATCACTATAGAATATAGTGTCTCTATCAACAACCATGACCTGGTCTTCCATAGACCCTAGATAATCTACTACACCGCTTGTATCAACTAACAGTAGATCACATGCTCTACCAACAAGAAGGTCTCTATCACCATCACCTCCAAAATCACCTATACTAGATGTAGTAACGTTGTATCCTTCCCCAACATAGCCTATGTTAACAGTGTTTTCAAGACAGCCTGTATAGCCGTCGTAGAACCTTATATAGCCTATTCTATCATCCTTACTTATAAGTGCTATAGAGAATAATCCTCCAAGAATAGATATACCCCCTGGACTATATTCATCAAAACTAAATGATATACTATATCTCTGATACCCATCAGCCAGTCTATAACCTATAATATCTAGAGACTCTGGTTCAACACCATTATTACTAATAGAGAGGCTCACAAGTAAGGTATCTAAAACAGCTGTTGGAGTACTATACGGTCTAAATATAAATCCAGGTACTTTATTAGTATAGGACTTACTCCAACTCCATGGACTACCCTCTGGGTATACACTAATACTGCTCTCAATCTCTATTGATGGAGGGAATATCTGTATATCTATTCTGAAATAAGCTTTAACAGTATCATGTGATACTTCTACAAACCCGTCTCCATCAAGATCTGCTGGTACACTGTTAGTCCATATAATATATAGTTTATCATTAATAACATCTACTGGCTGTTCTTCACCATTAAATAGATCGAACTTGTATACATAGGTTTTTTGAGTAACACTATATCCTTCAAGCTTTAGATATGATACAACAACCTCCATTAATCCACTACCATAATCTATTATACCATTTAGTGTAGTAGGTATTTGTTCTCCAGCATCACTTGGTAGACTATAGGACTGTGTTACAAGTAATTCACCACTATATGGTTCAACAAGGTCTAGGTTTATAGTGTTTGAAGACTCATTAACATATACTATAGCTATTTCTCTAAAACCATCTCCATCAACATCATCTATAGATTGTAGTGTATATATTTTAGAGTCTTCATCTAATACATAGTTGTATAACGTATTATTTGTCAAGGGATCTATAACTACTAGTCTATGTCTACCCGAAGACACTATATCGTATACACTATCTCCATTATAGTCGTAGAGAGCTATTGATGATACAACACCACTTATCTCTCTAGACCATTGTATAACATACCTGTAGTCTTCATTATCCTTTATACATGGATTATTTAGAGAATATACAGCAGTTGCTAATAATGTATTGAATGTAATAGCTAGTAGTATAAGTGTTGTAGACAGCTTCCTATACATTACAACTAACCTCCATAGTGTAGAGGAGTATTCTAGTCTATCTAATAATAGTCTTAGAATCAATAATAGGTTTTACCTTATCACCAACACTATACATAGTCATTTCTCTAAGATTTATAGATACTTTTAATAAAACACCATTACAGTCTATTATAGCTAGTCCATAATTCCTTCTATAAACAAGATCTCTTATAGTACATGGAGCGTTAGAGGTCTTCTCAATAACTATGCGATGCTGCGGAATAATAGCTTTAATAAATCTACCTTTACAGCTTCTCCAGGAACTCATCCATGGATACACTGTCTCCTCTTTACACTCAATAGCATCAACAATATTGTGTCCAAAAACACGGGCTGCAAGTATGCTTCTAGGCTTTTCATAAACACGTAGTGGTTCACCATAATCAACTACACGCCCATTATACAATACTACAAGGTAGTCAGCTAGTTCAAGAGCTTCATCCTGGTCATGTGTTACATGTATAAATGTTATACCAGTCTCACGCTGTATCCTCTTAAGCTCTATCCTCAGCTCCTCACGTAGGGATAGGTCTAGGTTGCTCAATGGCTCGTCTAGAAGGAGTATTTTTGGTTTAACAACAAGTGCTCTAGCTAATGCAACACGTTGTTGTTCGCCACCACTAAGCTGGTCTGGATACTTATCTAAAAGACTCTCTATATGTAGTAGCTTAGAAGCCCATAGTACACGCTCTCTAACAACATCTCTAGCTAGTCCGTGTGCTTCTAAACCAAAAGCTATGTTTTCAAAAGCATTAAGGTGTGGTAGTAGTGCTGGTTCTTGGAATACCATAGAAACACTTCTCTCCCATGGAGGCTTACCTGTTACATCGTGTTTGCCAAAGAATATACGTCCATGATCGGGTTTTTCAAGACCAGCTATGATCCTTAACAGTGTTGTCTTACCACTACCACTAGGTCCTAGTATGACAGTTATTTCTCTAAAGGGTATGTTTAGAGATACATTATCAACTGCTTTTACTAAACCATAGTGTTTTGATACACCATCCAGTCTTATAAAGCCATCTACAGCCATCTCTCCATCCTCCTAGACAATAGTAGTAGTATAGATGCTGTTAGTAATAATAGTATAGATGCTGCTGAAGCAGCTGCAGCCCAGTCTCGTACACCACGATAGCTATAGATTGCTACACCAAGTGTCATAGTATCTGGTGTTGATATGAATAGTGTTGCTCCAAACTCTCCAAGACTAACAACTAGTGCTAGTGATAGTGCTACTAGGTAGGATGGCTTCATCAATGGATATACTACACGTAGGAATAGTGGTAAACCCTTTTCTCCAAGAACATGTGCTACTTCTATATACTTCTTACCTACTCTCTCAAAACCAATGCGTAGTACACGTGTTGTTAGTGGTAGTGCTGCTATAGTATGTGCTAGTATTATTAGGAAGTAGCTTGGTATATACCAACTATATGTTCTCAATAAACCGAGTGATAGTGTTAATGGACTTACTGCTAGTAGTGAAGCATATAGTGTATCAACTATCCTCCCACCATAATACACTATTATTGTTGATAAAATAATAGCTAGTAAGCCAGTCATTAAAGCATAGTATACTGTATTAACATATACAACTCCAGTACTAACTCCAAGACCACTGTCATAGCCTAGTTGGAGTACACGATAGAACCCCTCTAAACCATATGTTTTTGTATAAGGATTGTAGAATGCTTGATAAACAATAGCTACTAATGGAGCATAGAGGTATATGTATACAATAACCAGTATTATAGACAATATGGTTTTCAAAGACTTTCTTAAAGACAGTCTGTAGTGTCTATAGCCTATTGGGGCAGTAAATGTCCTTCCATGGAAGTATATGAATAGTGCTACAATAGATAATAGTATAATGTATTGTATAAGAGCTATAGATGCTGCTAAACCAGGTTTATACATGATCTTGTAGTAATAGTATATATAGACTTCTAGTGTAGAACAACCAACACCACCTAGTGTAAGTGGTATAGCGAAACTAGTAAAACAGTATATGAATGTTAGTGTAAATGATGAGAATACTGCTGGCAGTATATAGGGTACTATAACCCTTCTCAAAACATACATAAACCTGCCAAAACCAAAGACATGTAGTGTATCAACTACTTCACGTGGTATAGAGACTAGTGATGAGTATACAAAGTTTATTGATAAGGGTATGTTGTAGAATGCATGAGCAGCTATTATAGCCCAGAAACCGTATCCAAGAACCTTTGTCCATGGAATAATGTTTGATACTACTCCATGTAGTCCATAGAGTGATGTAAAACCTGTTACAACAACCATTGGCGGGGCCATAAATGGTATAATGCTTAGTGCTCTCAGTATCCATGCCTTACGAAAACCTATTGTTAGTAGTGAGAATGCTGTTATTGAACCAGCTACTGTAGCTATTATTGAACTAATTAGTGCTTGTGTGAATGTGAATCTTAGAGAGTTTTGTATAGATTTTCTAGAAAGTACTTCAACAATATTCCTTAGTGTAAAAACGTTTTTGTATAAAAAAGCGTCTTTAAGCCCATAAACTACTGGTAGATACACTATAAGCGTTACTATAGCTAATACGATTAATAGTCTAGTATTCAACTCTAACCAATCCTATCTCTTCTTAGCTACTTGATATAGTGTCAACCCACTCCTCTATCCATTTATCTAAACTAGATTCTATCTCCTCACTAGTTATTCTCAAGTTAACAACTTCTACACTACTCATATTAATAGCATACTTATACACATCTGGTAGTTTAACATACTTATTAGCAGGATACATCCAGTTGTTTAAAGGTATCTCTTTCTGAACTTCCTCACTTAGAAACCATTCAATAAACTTCTTAGCAGCCTCCTTATGTGGTGCACCTTTAACCAAACCTATACCCTCGATCTGCAGCCATCCAAGCATTTTATCATCATACTTTACAAGTGCTGCCCTATATCTTGTAGAGTTGTAGAATAGCATAGAGTACGCTGGATCGGTTGCATAGCTTACAACAACATGGTATTCCTCATTAAGGAATCTATCATAAGCATCACCCCAACTACTAACAACACGTGGTTTAACATTCCTCCACCAATCTCTCCAATCCCTACCAAGATACTTCTCATAAACAGTTATCTGGTATAGTAGGAATGAAACACCAGTACTACTAGTCCTTGGATCCTCTACAATCAATGTACTAGCCATAGAAGTGTTATAGAATGTTTCAAAAGATAGTTCCTCCATAACGTCATCGCTAACATACTCTGTATCATACACAAAAGCTATCAACCCATAATCGTATGGTATAGCATAGTGGTGTGGATCATAGGATTCAATAAGCCATCCAGGTACTGCATCAATATTCGGCGGTGTATACGGCTCTAACACACCCTCCTCCTTAGCTTTAATAATCTGTATATTATCAATACCTATAACAACATCAGCTTTAACATTACCAGACTTAACCTCTTCAATAACTGTTGCTAGCATTGTACCAGAGTCTTCAAACCTCCTAACTTCAACACGAATACCTGTCTTTTCTTCAAAACCCTTAAACACTACATCATATGTCTTATTTGGGTCAGGTCCCCATGCTAGTAGGCTTTCATAAGTATACACTACTACAACATCTTCTCCTTCTTCAAGAACCATTGGTTGTTGGAGTAGATTTATTATTGTAACATATGATATGGTAAGTATTATGACAATTATAGATATAGCTAGTACAGCTTTATACTCAGACCTCATATGCTACACCAACTGATCAAACTATATTAACTGGTTTATCAATATATTTATAACAAGGTTATTAATAAGAACATCCATTATAAAACTAAAACTTCAACTTCCTAAGTCTATTAAGAAGCCTTATAGACTCTACATAATAGGGGGTTATAGGTATAATAAAGGGTATTAGAAAATACCATGGTAGGTTATAGAGTATTGTAAAAGATACTACAAAAGATGTTGAGAAAACAGCATACACTAGAAGCCTTGGTATAAAGTAGCCCTTCAACACAATATACTCACTAAGTTCTGAAGGAAGATCTCTTGTAGCAACATACTTACCATACTCATTACGGTTAGCAAGTCCTAGACGAACAAGTTTATCAAGAACATATTTAGCCTTACCAGGACTATTATAGCCCATTAAACGCTGGAATTCACGTACACCAACTGGCCTCCCTAAACCTCTAACCTTCATATAGGCTTTAAGAGTCTCTCGATCCAAGATAACTGTTCCTCAAACCCAAGAGTCTTCTATTATTTGTATTTGAGAAATATCCAAGATATAAATGCTATGAATACGGCTATGAGTAGAGATAGACTTGTTTTTTCTAGTACACTATATTCCTCTTTCATAGTCTCTGCAGCTAGGCTTGTTGTATTAGTTGGCGTCACGGTATATCCAGCTACTTCACTCCAGGTAGTTGGCATGCTAGTTGTCTTTAATGGAGTAGTTGTTGTCTCTAGAGTTGTTGTTTCTTCTATAATATATGCTCCAAGAATCTCTTCTATACTATATTCAGTAAAGAGCTTATTGTTTATGTATATTCTAGCAGTCTTTATCCCCTCTAGACTAACGTTTAGCTTAAATGATTTATTAACATGTTTTGCAATTGGTGTAGCAAGTATGTTTAAACGACATGATATAATATATATGTTTAATACACCATCTTCTTTATCAATACTATATCTAACAAAGTTGATAATATACGATGGATCAGGTAGTTTAGCCTGTATAGTTAATGCTATTGTATTATTATCTAAAACTCTAATGTATATATTTATGTCTTCAGGTATCTTCTTAATGCATTTATAGTAGTTATCTGCATTATTTTCTAGAGAATCTACTATATAGTATGATCTAGAGTTTATAGGTGTAGCTATGAGTAGTACTAGAAATAGTATCACTAGTGTATAGTTGTATACTCTATTAACCAAGACCATTCCCATACTAGATTTAGAGATATTATACCTATTAAATAGAGCTATGTCACAACCTCCTTGACACCACCTTCTCTCCCCCACAATAGATTTGACATACTATTCTTAATCAATGTAAATGCCTTCTCAACTATGCTACATCCCTTATTCTCAATAGAGAATGCTTCATAAATAGCCTTCTCCATTTCATTAAGTATATCTAGTCTAAGCCTGTCATACTGTATGTCGTAATTGCTAATAACACCTTTCATAACAAGTGATTCTAGTTCTTCAGCACTTCTTACACCATACCTACTAAGTATATATCTACGTGTCTCTTCAATACCTCTTAAAGCTTCTAAAAGGAATTCTTTTGAATCAACCTCTATTGATACATCTACTTCTTCCACGATACCTACACCTACCTAGAATAAGTGTTATGGTTTAGGAGAGCTTATAATGAGTGGATAGAGATAATACAGAGGTATTATTTAAACAATTTCTTAAAATCACTTAGTCTAGACTCTCTAGTTATGAAGACTACTTCATCACCACGGTGTAGTATGAGGTCTTTCTTTGGTAGTATAAACTCTTCTCCACGATACACTGCTATAGGCATAGAGTCCTTAGGTAAGTCTAGATCACCTAGTTTAACACCATCAAGACTATCGCCTACAACACCTACGTAGAAACGAGCATCACTCTTAAGAACAGTACTTATATTAGCTATATCAAGACCCTTGATCAACGCACACACTTGTAGTGTAGCAAGTCTAATTGGTAACACTACACTATAGAATCCTAGTCCTAGAGCTATTTTTTCAAAATCCTCATCCTTAAGTACAACAATAATGTTTTTAACACCAAGACTCTTAGCTGCAAAAGCTGCTATAAGTGAGTCACGGTCATCCTCTAGAGTTGCTACAAAATAGTCTTTATCACTGATGCCAAGTTCTTTTAATGTATCTAGTTTAGATGGATCACCGTGTATAACTGTACAATCTAGAGAACTAGCTAGTTCTTCAGCAAGGCTACGGCTGGGTTCTACAACAACTACATCCCTACCTTCAGAACTTAAGTGCTCTGCAATACTCCTCCCAATAACGCCTCCACCAGCAACCACTATCTTCAAACAACAACGCCTCTCTAAATTCATCTAGACATGTTATAAGAGCTAGGGATGTTAATAAGGTAAACTCTTAAGTAATACTAAATGTTTTCTATAGTTCTATCTATACACTTTATATATAAGTATTTGAAGTATTTGGTTAATAGCATCCTCTAAGGCAGTATATGATTTAAACTCAGTCACAAGATTATATAGAAGACCTAGAAACTACGTACATGGTGTAAAGCCTTGTCTCCAATAGTGTTTCCAAAAGAGTTCATGTATGGTTTCTCAATGTCTTCATTCCAGTATGAAATGGGTTTACCTGGTTCAGAGTCTCCATGGAGTGATTGGTGGAAATGGGTTCATGATCTAGAGAATATTAGTGTTGGACTAGTAAGCGGTGATCTCCCTGAGAACGGCCCTGGATACTGGGTTCTATATAGGGAAGATCATGATCTAGCTGATTGGATAGGCTTTGATACTGCTAGACTATGTATTGACTGGTCACGAGTATTCCCTAGATCTACTGAAGCTGTTAGAGTTGATGTAGAAGTTGATGACTCTGGTATAGTGGGTGTTAGTGTTGATGATAGGGCTTTAGAAGAACTTGATAGACTTGCTAATAGAGGGGCTATAGAACACTATCGTAGAATATTGGGTGATTGGAAGAGCCGTGGTAAGAAGCTTATACTAAACCTTTATCACTGGACAACACCTCTATGGCTCCACGATCCAGTAGTGGTTAGAGTTGAGGGGTTTAAACATGCACCAGCTGGATGGGTTAGTGATAAGGCTGTTGTAGAGTTTGTTAAGTATGCAGCCTATATTGCTTGGAAGCTGGGTGACCTAGTTGATCTATGGTGTACTATGAATGAACCAACAGTTGTCTATAAAAAAGGGTATATCTATGTTAAGTCCGGGTTTCCACCTGGTGTACTTAGTTTTAGTGCTGCATATACTGTAGCTAGGCATCTAGCTGAAGCACATGCTAGAGCATATGATGTTGTTAAGGAGATTACTGGTAAACCAGTAGGTATTATACATGCATCAGCGTATATAGAGTGTCCGAAGTGTAGTAGAGAGTATTTAGAAGAAGTTGTTGAGAGAGAATGTTATAGTTTTATAGACTCTATACACTATGGTAGAGCATTCTTTCTAGAAAGACATAGAAGGGATCTTGAGAAGAAGATTGACTGGCTTGGACTAAACTATTATAGTAGACTTGTTGTAGAACCAGAGCCTCGTTATCTAACAAAGTGGAGGGGTGTTGAAGACTATGGATTCTTCTGTAGACGTGGAGGATTCTCAAGAGATGGATATCCATGTAGTGATTTTGGATGGGAGATATATCCTAGAGGAATATACTATTTGTTGAAAAAGTTTTGGAATAGGTATAAGATACCATTGATTGTGACAGAGAATGGGCTTGCAGACAGCTATGATAGATATAGATCAATGTTTATAGTATCACACCTATACCATATACACCGTGCTCTAATGGATGGAGTAGATGTACGTGGATACCTACACTGGTCACTACTAGACAACTATGAATGGGCTAAAGGATATAAGATGAGATTTGGTCTAATACACGTAGACTATAAGACTAAGAAGAGATACATTAGACCAAGTACACTAGTATTTAAAGAAATTGTAGAAAAACATGAAATACCAGAGAAGTATCAGCACATGATTATAGATAGCTAGGTAATCTTCAGTTCATTCTCCTCAAGTCATTAAGCTATCTATATACACGAGTATATGGTTTTATTAAGTTTTTAATAATGTTACTACTACTGAGGATGATATAGTGGGTATTAGTGATAAAATCGTTGTAGAGGGTATTAGAGGTATTATTGAGGAGGTTTATAGAGAGAATAGGGAGTTTAGTATTGATACAATTGGGTATCTTGAGAAGTATGTTAATCCACGTTATGCTAAGATGGTCCCTATTCATAGATGGTATGTGCTTAAGGAAAGTTATTCTCCATA